>JAEYZX010000027.1 GCA_023427845.1 Bacteroidota bacterium | reverse complement strand
CCATTTGGTGTAGTATAACTCGGCAATGTGGCTTGTGCGGTAGATTTCAATTTGTAGTCGATAGTTAGAGGAAACGCTCCGAAATCTTCTTCGATAGTACCGGTTACCAATGATAATTGCTGATCATCTGATGCATTTTCTCGAAGCATTACAAAATCGGTTATGGGTAGGTTTATTGGAAAGGGCTGTCCAAAATCAAGTACGGCATTACCCGAAACTTTTACCGCACCATCGTCATAACGTACGCCATTATTCTGAAGTGACGCCGAATAGAAGCCGAAGGCCAGATCGCGCGTCTTCATTTTCTTATAACTGTTGCCCGCGATGACCGTATCATTCGCAATATAAAGTGAATCCCTGCCGGCATTTGTAGCACTCTCAACATCATAGGTCCAATAATTTCCGGCCGATAGCGGAAGGTAGATTTCGCCGGTTACCGGACCCTCCGGAGTGTTGTCGTCATCACTTGAGCAACCAATAAACAAAATTGATGATAATAGGAGCAGGCAGGATAATTTCATTTTTACAGTTTTAAATTAGGAATGCTAATATATTAAAAAACGCAGAAAGTATTTGGGCAACAGTTCCTTCCATTTCTGCAACGCTAACTTTTCGGATGATAGCTAAGGTATTGTCAACTTAAACGTTATTTTTGTTGAAAATCAAATGCATGGCCGGCAACAGTTACGGAACGTTTTTCAGGGTTACCACATTTGGAGAATCGCATGGCGAGGCGATAGGTGGAATAATCGACGGCTGCCCGCCGGGAATTGAAATTGACCTTAAGGCAGTTCAGCATCAACTTGACCGCCGAAAACCCGGACAATCCGCAATAGTGTCACAACGAAAAGAAAGCGATCAGGTGCAAATCCTTTCGGGAATTTTTGAAGGAAAATCAACCGGGACTCCAATCGGATTCAAAATTGAAAACGTCAATCAGAAGTCGGCCGACTACTCGCATATAAAAGACACCTTCCGGCCAAGCCATGCGGATTACGTATATGAAAAAAAATACGGCATCCGCGACTATCGAGGAGGCGGAAGAAGTTCGGCACGCGAAACCGCCTGTAGGGTAGTTGCCGGTGCGATTGCGCGACATATCATACCCGAAATCAAAATTACGGCATTCGTTTCGTCGGTCGGAGGTATTTTTATCGACCAGCCTTATCAGCAACTTGATTTTTCAAAAATCGATTCCAATGATGTTCGCTGTCCTGACGAGAAAACGGCCGGGAAAATGATTGAGGAAATTCGTCAGGTGCGCAAAGAAGGCGATACGATTGGAGGTACGATCACGTGCGTAATCCAAAATGTTCCGATAGGCCTGGGCGAACCGGTATTCGACAAGTTGCATGCCGAACTCGGAAAAGCAATGCTCTCGATAAACGCCGTCAAAGGTTTTGAGTACGGTAGCGGATTTTGCGGTGCCCGTATGAAAGGGAGCGAACACAATGACCAATACAATAACGATGGAACTACGCAGTCAAATTTGTCGGGCGGCATCCAGGGCGGAATCTCAAACGGGATGGATATCTACTTCCGTGTTGCGTTCAAACCCGTTGCAACAATAATGCAGCCACAGCAAACCCTTGATAAATCAGGGAATATTGTCGAAATGACAGGTAAAGGCCGACATGATCCTTGTGTCGTTCCACGCGCCGTACCAATTGTGGAAGCGATGGCTGCAATAGTGCTGGCCGATTTTTATCTAATAAATAATATTTATCAAAAGAAATGAAGTTAGCGTTACATTGGAAAATCCTTATCGGGATGATCGCCGGATTACTATTCGGATTATTGATGAAAAATATAGGGCAGTCCTCGCTGGTGATTGATTGGGTAAAACCGTTTGGAACCATTTTCATCAATCTGTTAAAGATGATCGCCGTTCCGCTTATTCTAGTGTCGCTCATAAATGGCCTTGCCGATTTAAAAGATATTTCAAAATTATCGCGGTTGGGTGGCCGTACGGTCGCCTTCTACCTTTTTACGACTGTAACTGCAGTAACGCTGGGAATTGTTTTGGCCAATTTAATCAATCCCGGAAGTTATATAAATGAGGCTTCGCGTAAGTCGCTTCTTGAAAGTTTCGCCGGTGATGCCGCCCAAAAAATCGAACTTGCGGAATCGGCCAGAAATCAGGGGCCGCTGCAGCCATTGGTCGATATCGTTCCCGATAATGTATTCGCGGCGATGACCGACAATGGAAGCATGCTTCAGGTCATCCTATTCGCTATATTGGTTGGGATTGGGTTGATTTTGATCGATGAGGAAAAGGCGAGGCCGGTTAGTGATTTCTTTAAGGGTTTTAACGATGTGATTCTAAAAATTATCGACATCATCATGCTCGCCGCGCCGATCGGAGTTTTTGCGCTTCTTGCCGCTTTGATCGTGGAAATTCCCGATTTCAGTACGTTGCAGGCATTGCTGGTTTATGCTTTAACGGTGGTCATTGGATTGTTAGTGATGATATACGTTTTTTATCCGACGCTATTGATGGTTTTCGCCAAAGTTGGACCAAAACGATTTTTCTCAGCGATAGCACCCGCACAGTTGTTGGCTTTTTCGACCAGTTCAAGTGCCGCGACACTTCCGGTGACAATGGAACGCGTTACCGAGCACCTCGGTGTTGATGAGGAAGTCGCGAGTTTCGTACTTCCGCTTGGCGCGACGGTAAACATGGACGGAACAAGTCTGTATCAAGCTGTAGCTGCGATTTTCATAGCACAGGCGATGGGAATCGAACTTGAATGGACAACGCAGTTGATGATTGTCGTAACAGCCACTCTGGCATCGATCGGATCTGCCGCGGTACCAAGCGCCGGTATGGTAATGCTCGTTATAGTATTGGCGCAAGCCGGTATTCCTGAGGCGGGCCTTGCATTGATATTTGCGATAGACCGGCCGCTCGACATGGTACGGACAGCTGTAAACGTCACCAGCGACTGTACGGTGTCGGCAATTGTCGCGAAATCTATCGGGAAATTACACGAACCTTTGAAAGCGGAATAAATTAAAGGAATTTGCGCTTTATTTCAGGAGTCGGAAGCATGCAGCCAGACTTCTTGCCATAACGCTTATACCGATTTTTTGCAATCCTGTCGTACCAGCGATCCATCAATTTTGTTGGAAGAATCCGAATCAGCGTTGCGAGGTTTAAAAATCCGCCAAGATTTCTTGCGATTTCGATTGCAGCCGCCGATTTGTAATAATAGGAAACGCCGGGTTCATACAGTACAATACTATCGATGTGTTTTGGATCGATTCCGATGTGGCTGAGGATTTTTTGACCGAGTTCAGATTGCAACGGCACAAACCGGAAAACATCTTTCGAATCGTGTTTGATGATGAACTGAACAGCACGGTCGCACAGGTTGCAAACCCCGTCGAACAGAACGATTTTTTTATTTTTTGGTAGTTCGGCTATTTCCATTATTTTTTTGCTTCAACAAGTTCCAGCGCATCGAGGCTGACTTTCGATGTAAATATTCCATAGTTTACGACAGCCCTGTTTTTTTCGATGCTGTCGATGCTCCCAACCGATTTGCCGTCGTTCATCCGAACGCGGTCGCCCACCTTGAGTACAGGCTTTGGCTTCTCGGGAATGCGTTCCGCTTTAAGCTTCTTTTCTTTTTTCTCCTTGCGAATTTCCTCGACTTTTTCGATTACTTCGGTTACGACCTCTTTTTTCTTCTGTTCAGCAATTTTCGTTTCCCTGGCTGTTGCTTTCTTCCGCTTCGAGTTTTCAATTTCAACAAGCTTCAGCAATTCGCCTATCAGATCCTTTTTATTTTTATTGTTGAAGTATTTTGCGGCAAGGTCTTCTACTTTCTGCCCGATATAGATTGTCTTTTGGTTACTGTCATACAACTCCTGGTAACTCTCAAGCTTTTGCCTTATTTTTTCGTTGATGTTTTCCATCTTGCGGCTTTCTTCGCGTGCTTTGGTCTCTTCTTCCTTTAGCGTTGCAGAGGTTTTTTCAAGTTTAGAACGTTCTTTTTGCAGGGTCGCGATTGTTTTATCGAAACGCACTTTCCCAACTTCAATTTTCTTTTTCGCACGGTTGATCAGACCGAATGGAATGCCGTTTTTAAGTGCGACCTCAAACGTAAAGGAACTTCCGGCCTGACCGAGAATCAGTTTATACATAGGCTGGAGCGACTTTTCGTCGAACAACATATTGGCATTTGTCGCATATGGAAGTTCGTTTGCGAGGATTTTCAGATTTGAATAATGCGTTGTGATGATGCCGAATGCTTCCCGGTGATAAAATTCTTCCAGGAAAATTTCGGCAAGCGCGCCGCCAAGTTCGGGATCGGAACCGGTTCCGAATTCATCTATTAGAAAAAGCGTCCGGGCATTGCACTTTTTCAAAAAGTAGTTCATGTTCTTGAGCCGGTAGCTGTAGGTACTTAAATGATTTTCAATAGATTGATTATCGCCGATATCGGTCAGTATTCGATCGAAAAGAAACGTTTCACTGCGCTCGTGAACCGGAATTAACATGCCGCTTTGAAGCATCAGCTGGAGCAGTCCGACGGTTTTGAGCGATATTGTTTTACCTCCCGCATTTGGTCCTGAAATGACTATTATACGGTTTTGATGATGGAGCTCAATCGTTTGCGGATAGGTGGGTTCCTTTTTCGCTTTATTGGTGAGATACAATATCGGATGGAACGCATCGCGAAAATAGAGTCGCCGTTCTTCTGTGATATTTGGCAGGATTCCGTTGATTTTGACAGCGTATTTTGCTTTGGCGGCGATTACATCGATATCACTAAGGAATTCCTGATATTGGATCAACAGCGGAAGATAAGGCCTTATCCTGTTGGTCAGCACCTTTAGTATTCGGGTTATTTCCTCTTTTTCCTCATATTCAAGATTGCTGAGTTCACGCGAATACCTTAATGTTGCTTCAGGTTCGATGTAAGCGATGCTGCCGGTTTTGGAACTTCCAAGTATTGTGCCTTTCACTTTTCGTCTGTACATTGCGAGAACCGCCAAAACACGCCGGTTCTGTACAAAACTTTCCTTGATGTCGTCGAGATATCCGAGTCCGTGATATTGCGAAAGCGCAGTTCCAAAACTTTGGTTCACCTTGCCCCGGACAACATTCATATTCCTTCTGATTTCAAGCAGTTCTGGCGAAGCATTGTCCTTGATCTCGCCGTATTTGTCGACGACCTCGTCGATGACTTTCGAAATTTCTTTTGTGAGCTCGACCTCGTTTGCCAATGCATTCAGATGCGGATAATAATCGTGGAATTTACTAAAATAGTGAAGCAGAATGTTTGTGGTTTCTGAAATGGTGCCGATTTTCCGAAAACTTCCGGTTTCTAGGAAACTTCCGTCGATCGCCAAATATTTTATCTCATGCGATATCGGTTCGAAGCCATGATTGGGAATAGCGTTGTTGTTTTGGAAAGACGAAAGGTATTCGGACGTCATCATCAATGCATCCTTCAATGCATCTTTACCTTTGAAAGGCTGGATCTTCAGCGCTTTTTCTTTTCCAATATCAGTATTGCAGATTTCGGAAATCGTTTCCAATATTGTTGGGAACTGCAAATCCTGCAAAGTCTTCTCGGTTATGCTAATCATTATATTTCATGCAATTTACCCGCAAATTTACTGAAAAACGCAAGACGGACCTTTATTCGTCAGTAGGCGAATCGTTATATTTGAGCCAAATTTTGCAAAATGAATATCGAATTGCCATTGTCGTGGAAAAAAGTTTTGTCGGCCGAAGTTGAAAAACCTTATTTCACCGAACTGCTTTCTAACATCGGTAAACAGTACGCAGAAAATCAATGTTATCCGCCGATGCAGCAGATATTTTCTGCATTTGAAAATTGCTCATTTGACGATGTAAAAGTCGTCATCATAGGACAGGATCCGTATCACGGACCAAATCAGGCGCACGGACTCTGTTTTTCTGTAAACGATGGGATTGCATTTCCGCCTTCACTCCGAAATATTTTTGAGGAAATCAGACGCGACGTAGGAGTGGAAGTTCCAGAATCCGGAAATCTTGAGCGATGGGCCAGGCAAGGAGTACTGCTGCTGAATGCGACGCTGACTGTTGGTCAGGGCGCGGCCGGTAGCCATCAAAAGTTTGGATGGGAAAAGTTTACCGATGCCGCTATTCAGGTAATTTCAGATAAAAAGGAGCACGTTGTGTTTCTTTTATGGGGAGCGTTCGCAAAGAAAAAAGGAAGCCGAATCGATAAATCAAAACACCTTGTCCTTGAAGCAGGCCATCCTTCGCCAATGAGCGCCAATAATGGGCATTGGTTTGGGAATAAGCATTTCAGCAGAACGAATGACTACCTTGAATCAAAAAACCTCCAACCGATTGAATGGTAGTTAATTTACCGTAAAAATATAGAATCCATTAGCGTCGAGCTGGCTCACAGTTGAACTGATATTCAGAGAAAGATCGTTTCTTTCTGATTGAGAGCGCAATTCGGCTTTCTTCGGCGAATCATCTGCGGAGGCAAAGTACAATCTAAATTGACCTGTCGTTTCTAATGGTATTCCGACGGTTGATTTATACATTTCAATCTCCGGATCATAAGTTGCACTGGCGAAAATCGTTGGCGTTATTTCATAAACGCTTCCGGCTGCAACATCAAGCATTGCGTTCGCAATCTCTACAGGCTGCCATTCATCGCCCACCTTTTTTTCCAGCACATAAGAGAAATCAAATGCCTCTGCGCCATTTGTGGTCGTATAAATGTCCAATGGCAAATCTTCGCCGGGTTCATTTAAATATCGAGACAAGCTTGCGCTTACATAAAGATAATCGCCTGCGGTATAGGTTGGCTGTACGTCAATCTGTACCAGATTAGGAATATCGACATACGTTTCGTTATAAAATCCGTCGTCATTTGTATCGCATCCGGCAAAAGGCAGGATTGCAATCATTAAAAATATATATCGTAGTGTTTTCATCTGCATATTTTAAAATCTATATCCGAAGCTTAACCCGACGCGTGAAATTACATCAGGGCTTTTGTCCTTATCGATTAAATTCGAACCAAATCCGACCAGAAATTCGACGCCGAATTTTTCCTTGAAGTAAATCTTATAACCCAGACTTCCTCCGATTGCAACATCTGAATAATCTTCTTCGATTATTTCATAGTGGGCTACAGATCCATCGTCCACACGAACAATTTCACGCGCGCTTCCACCGTTTGCAGAAACGAAAGCTTCTACGAAATAAAAGCTGGTCTGGCTGGCGGTCATGTTGTACCTGACAAATGGAACCACCTCATATTTTGGTTGATTGTTCCTAAAACCGGCTTTGTAGTCTTCGGTGATTTTATCGCTGTTTGAGTATGATCCGGTAACACCGACAGAAAAATCCTTATTTAGGAAGCGCTCGTACGAGAGGTTCAACTTTCCTTGTGCAATCAGCGAAAGCGCATCGATGCGGAATTCATTCTTTTTATCGAGCATCGCACTTTCTTCCTGAGCAAGCACGGCCTGGGAAACAAATAACAGAAGTAAAAGGATTCGGTTCATGGTTGTTTTTTACGCAAGCTAATATATGAAAAACAATTACAGATAGAATCAATTTAACGTCAATGCACCAAGGATTTCTTCATGCATAAACGGTCCGCCGGGATATTCCGCCGTATAGTCAAGATTGAGCCAGACCTGTCCGCGTTCATCAATGTGATAGTGCAGTGTTTTATCC
>JAEYZX010000179.1 GCA_023427845.1 Bacteroidota bacterium | reverse complement strand
GGTTCCGTCTGAAGAAGAATTGTTGCAGAAAGAACTCAAAGCGATCAACTGGAATGAAGTCGACGAATACCCATCCACGACTCAATGTGACACGGTGGGCGACAAAGAACAGCGAAAATTGTGTTTTTTTGAAGCACTCACCTACGCTATCCAACAAAAACTCAGCATCGATACGCTTGCATTGCTTTATCCCGAACTCGATACGATAAATGTAAAGGTGACTGTTTTTCCCGACGCCCGGATGACGTTCGAACCGCAAATCGCCGATAGCATCACGCAAGATACAATCATGATCGACAGTATAATTACCAATAGATTGGTCGATTTTCCCAAAGTCAATCCTGCAATAAAAAGAGGAATTCCGGTGAAGACACAATTCGTGTTGCCGGTTATAATCAAAGTCGACTAACGGCTGTCGCTTTTTTGTATTTCCGTCCTTTCCATTCGTATTTTCCAAAAACTGCAGCAAGCACTACCATTACGCAAAAAAATGGGTACAAAACCGCGCTGAAAAATGGAAAGAAAAGCCGTCCTCCAATTAAGAAACCGTTCGTTTGCACGAGCAGAATAAAATCAGGTACAGATTTGATGACAAATAATCCGGCTGCGATTCTCCAGTCGATGATTTCAAAAACAGCCAATAGAGCCAACAATACTATCGCGAAATTTCCGAGGAATGTCACCAACGCGAGTTCAATCCCGAAATTAGTATTATAATCGGATGTCTTCGAACCCCACCGGATGCGCTGCTGCAGCAATTGCGACCAGCTGTCTACCGGCTTTGATTTTACGACTGCGCCATTGGACTTTAGATAATGCACCCTGGATTTATCTTTCAGAACAGCTTTTTGAAGCAGGAATACATCGTCGCCCGAAGCAACGGTTGTATTTCCGGCGAATCCTCCTAATTCGGAATAACATTTTTTTGTGTACGCAAAATTTGCCCCATTACACATAAAAGGATTTCCAATCCCAAAACTGCCTATTGTTACACCCTGAAGGCTCAGCATATCGAGGCGCTGAAAATGGTGCAGGAACGACATCTTTCCATCGTAGGCTACTGGCGCGGCAATCATATCCACGTCGTTCCCGAGAATGTAATTGTTGAATGTCGTTAGCCAGTTTTGGGGAACAATGCAATCGGCGTCGGTGGTGATGATCCATTGGTTTTCGATCACGGGAACGGCGCGCGAGATTGCATCTTTTTTTGGTGATGCCGAAAGTCGGAGATTTTCAAGCAAAGTCGTCTGGATTTTGCCATTCTGTATCCGCCATTTGTTGATGACATTGACCGAAAAATCCTCTGAAAAATCGTCCACAAACAACAATTCGAATTTTTCGGTTGGATAGTCAAGAGCCGCAATACTGTCTAAAAGCCGTTTCAGATTTTGTTCTTCGTTCCGAAACGGAATGATAATCGAGAATGTTGTTACAGGAACGCTACCAATCGCTTTAAAAGCCTTCACTTTCGTAAATCCGTGCGATAATGCAACGATGTAGCCGCAATACAGCAGCACATATACGACAATTATTACGACAATTCCTTCCATTGCGATTTGAATTTTAGGACAAAATAGCTACCGGCAATTACCGGAATCACGACATTGAGGAACCATATCAGCGTGGCGACAAAAACGATAATCCATTCATTGACGCCCAAGATGCCGAAAAAATATACTGCGACGCTGCCCTTAACGGCAAAATCAAGAAACTGGAATGTAGGCAATGACGACGCCAGTAAGTACACGCAACAAACTGTCGCCATCAAAAGCACATACGGTGCATCGACGTCGAATGCGCGAAAGAGAAAATAATATTGATGCGAAAAAATCAGGTACCTGCCAATTGCAAGCGCGATGTTTTTGCGATGTATCTTCTGCGGTATTTCATTGATTTTCTTAAATGCTTTTTGAAGTGAGAAGCCTCTGATGGTTACATTTTTTAAAAATAACGAAATCCCGATCAGTACGACGATGGCGCCAAACAGGATTGCGACGGTCTGTGCGGTTATGATTTCAAAATAAACGTTGAAATACAATAACCCGAAAATCCCGATCACAATCGAAAGCACCATTTGAATCCCGTTGCAGATCAGATTCAGAAATACGATTTTTTTCGCATCCTTTTTCGGGTAGTACAATGCTTTTGCGCCATATTCGCCTATTCCGTTTGGTGTAAAGATTCCGGCAGTAAGCGCTGCAAGAACCTGTTTAGCGGCTTCGCCTACACTGATCTTCTGAAAACTTGACACAAGGTTCTGCCACTTCAAAATCTCAAAAAATCGATTTAGGAATGTGAGTGATAAAATAAAAAGAATCCCTCCAATACTTTTGTTCTTTTCGAATTTTTCGGCAAACTGCTTCCAGTCGAGTTGATCGTTGTCGGCAAGCTGGCTGTATATAAAATAAAATGCCGCGCCCACCACCAAAAGTTTTGTCGTTACCGTCAGGAATTGTTTAGCTTTGCTGGAAATCGATATCATTGCTGCAAAGAAACGGAAATCAATTGCAATAGCAATGGCAATGAATGATCGATGAAATGACGACAAATGGCTAATGAAAGGATAATATTGGGAATTGATCCGGGTACCACGATTATGGGATTCGGAATCATAAAAATTGTTGGGAAAAACATGGAATTCGTCCAGCTCAACGAACTCATCCTCAGCAAATACGATGATCATTATACCAAACTTCGCGTAATTTTTGAACGGACAATCGAACTCATAGACACCCATCTTCCCGACGAAATAGCAATCGAAGCACCGTTTTTTGGCAAGAATGTACAGTCGATGCTCAAGCTCGGCCGCGCACAGGGAGTTGCAATGGCTGCGGGTTTATCACGTCAAATTCCGATTACCGAGTACGAGCCAAAGAAAATCAAAATGGCAATCACCGGAAATGGAAATGCGAGCAAGGAACAGGTAGCTAAAATGCTCCAACAATTACTCGGGTTGAAAGCGCTTCCAAAGAATCTTGACAGTACCGACGGACTCGCAGCTGCTGTCTGCCATTTCTTCAATTCGGGCAAAACGACAACCACAAAAAGCTATTCCGGCTGGGATGCGTTTGTGAAACTGAATGAAGACCGAATAAAATAAAAATCTATATTTGATAAAAACTAAAACTCTCCAAATGAAAAAATTTGCATTTTTTGTCGTGTTGTTTGCATCAGTGTTTTCGATATCGTGTTCAGAAGACAATGGCAGCAACCCTCCACAAACAGTAGACGATACCGATTATTTCAATTTCGTGTTTGACGGTGTGGATGTACCGATCGAATCCTGGACCGCGGTTCGAAGTGAGGATAACTTTGAAGTCGTTGGTGAAGCTGAAGATGGCAGGAGTATGTTTTTCAGTTTCAATGCAATGGGCAATCTTGCAAGGGCTACAGCAACACCGCCAATGAGCCCGGATTTCAACTGGCTCCATAGCTACTACCACTATACGGCAAATTATTTCGACTTTAATATTGTCGCAATTGACGAAACGAATAAGATAATCAAAGTGACCTACTCAGGTAATTTGTATGAAAATGAATTCGATCTCAATTCGCAGTCGACACCGGTGGAAGGGAGTTTTAATGTCCATTATACCGAAATTCCACCGCAGATTCCCGGACTTGGGCTATCATCAGTAATTAACGGCACGGAATGGCATTCGGTTAAATCCGGTACGACAATTTCAAATGGAACCGATTATACGCTTGAATTTAACAGCGATGACGCCTATTTGATCTCATTGCATTTTGCTGAAGGTGTTGCGGCTGGCACTTATTCGTTCGATCCTTCGTCAGAGACACGTGTAATGCTTTCGAGATTTGATATCGCATTAGGTACATACATCGAATATTTCAGCACGGGTACATTCACGATTTCGGATATTGCAAGTGAAGGGCCAATGTCGATGATGAGCGGTACTTTCAGTTTCACCGCTGTACATCCTGTAACAAGCGCCGAAGTCGAAGTGACAAACGGTACTTTTAAAACCGTGTTTTCAAACTAAGTACAATGAGCAGGTTTAGCCTGCTCTTTTTTTATGTCAGGAATTTACATCCATATCCCTTTTTGCAAACAGGCCTGCCATTACTGCGATTTCCATTTTTCGACATCGATGAAGCGAAAAGACGAAATGGTGATTGCGCTTGCAAAGGAGATGTTGCTGCGAAAAAATGAAAATACCGAGGTTGTCGAAACCATTTATTTTGGTGGAGGCACACCATCGGTGCTGTCAACCGACGAGATTAATTTTCTGATTGATACCATTCGGCAGAATTATCCGGTTTCGGATACGCCTGAAATTACGCTCGAAGCCAATCCGGACGACCTTACAAAAGCTAAAATAATCGAATTGGCGAAAAGTGAGGTGAATCGGCTGAGTATAGGAATTCAGTCGTTTTTTGATGACGATCTTAAAATGATGAACCGGGCACACTCGGCTTCGGAAGCTAAAATTTCGCTCTCGGAAGCAGGGAAATACTTCGATAACATCTCAATCGACCTGATTTACGGAATTCCCGGAATGTCGGCCGATAAATGGAAACAAAACATCAAAACAGCTCTGGCTTATAAAACAGCGCACATTTCAAGTTACGCTTTGACAGTTGAGCCAAAAACCGCTTTGCGAAAACTGATTGACAGCGGCCAGATTGCGCGTCCGGCCGATGATGCAGCCCAGGAACATTTTACTATTTTGGTAGATATCCTTGAGAAAAAGGGATACATTCATTACGAACTTTCGAATTTCGGAAAGCCCAATTTTTTTTCAAAAAACAATTCGGCGTATTGGCTTGGCAAAAAATATATCGGAATAGGTCCGTCGGCCCATAGCTATAATGGGGTTTCAAGAAGTTGGAACATAGCAAACAATGTGCTGTATCTGAAATCCCTCGAGACCGATACGCTTCCGCAGGAAATCGAAACCCTTACGATAGCCGACCGATATAACGAATATGTGATGACAGGACTCCGGACGATTTGGGGAATCGATTTGAACCGCATCAATCAGGAATTTGGTGTCCGATTTTTAAAGTACCTGTTGGATCAGGCTGATCGTTTTATAACAGAGCGGCTGGTTGAAATTGTCAGCAACGTATTGATCACAACAAAAAAAGGAAAGTTCCTTGCCGACGGGATCGCATCGGATTTGTTTTGGGTTGAGTAGTTTAAAGTTTAAAGTCGGCCCGCGACGCAGCCAGACGGTATCGCGGAGCAAGTCAAAAGTCTATTTATAAACGCAATTTCAAGGCAGAATAATAACTTAATATGATTGCAAAAATTCAGCATAACGGAAATGTCATCGAAGTTGATTTTTCGAAACCGCTCGATATTTCGCTGATTTTATCAAATACTGATGAAAATCCGATTGCGTGGTACATTGACAAGCCGGTAATCGAACCTGTCCGGTTTGGGGAATGGATAGGGCAGGTGTCGAAGGGTGCATCGACAAATTTCAACAATGTATTTTTCAATCCGCATGGGCATGGGACGCATACGGAATGCGTTGGCCATATTACGCGGCAACAGTACAGCATCAATGATTCACTGAAAACTTTTTTCTTTATCGCCGAAGTCATTTCGGTACTTCCTGAAAAAAAAGGTGATGATTCCGTTATTACACGTTCTCAAATAAAATCGGCATTGGCAGGCAAGTCGCCAGAAGCAATTGTAATCCGGACGCTTCCGAACAACATGTCGAAAAAATCAATGAAATATTCAGATACAAATCCGCCTTATCTTGAAGAATCCGCTGCGATTTTTCTCCGCGATCATGGCGTCAAACACCTGCTTATCGATTTGCCGAGTGTCGACCGCGAACAGGACGGGGGAAGGCTGCTGTCGCATAAAGCGTTTTGGAACGTGACTGATGTAAATGAATTGAATTCAGATGCGCGACTTGATTCGACAATTACAGAAATGATATTTGTACCTGATACAGTTGTTGACGGTTCGTATTTATTAAACTTGCAAATAGCGTCATTCAAAAATGATGCGGCTCCGAGTAAACCTGTCTTATACCGGATCAATAACCAATGAATATAGAGTCCTTTTTCGAATTCTGCCGATCCCGCAAAGGTGTGACCGATGCATTTCCGTTTGATGAAGACACGCTCGTTTTCAAAGTCGGCGGTAAAATGTTTGCACTTTCATCTTTACGAGATTGGGAATCAGGTTCACCGTCGGTCAATCTTAAATGCGACCCTTCGCGTGCCGAAGAACTTCGGGCGCAGTATGACGGAATAACGGCTGGCTATCACATGAACAAAGTACATTGGAACACTGTGGCGGTAAATCGCGATGTACCCGATAAGGAAGTGAAGTTGCTCATCGATCATTCGTATGAGCTGGTATTTAAAAGTTTACCCAAAAAATTGCAGAATGAGATCATTTGATAGTAACTTTGTTGGAAACGGTAAAGAAATTTTCAAATGAATGAGCATATTAAAAGTTTTCTAAACGAAGAGCAAGACCCGAAAGCAGTTGAAAAAATCACCGCTAAACTGACCGATTTATTGATGCGGAATGAGGAAATCGGTTACATCGGCGTCCAAAAAAAACCGGCAATCAATGTTTTTCCCGACAGCATTGTGCTTACCAATAAAAGGATCATCATGTGCAAGCCCAAAAATCTCGGTTTGTCGATGGACTTCAAAGATTATATGTGGGAAGACGTAGGGGCAACGTTCGTAAAGGAAAATATTCTAGGCTCTGAATTTTCGTTTTCAACAAAAACCGACATAACCATTTCTATCGATTATCTCCCAAAATCACAGGCGCGGAAGATTTTTACGTTTGCAAAAGAACAGCTTGAATCCACAAAAAAGGATCTGAGATTTGATTCGGCCGAGGTGCTTGAGGAAAGGGAGCCCGGCGTTTTTTCGGAAATCCAGACAAATCCCGTCGAACTGGCGCAGACCGAAACTGTTGAAACCGAAGAAGTAACCGATTTCGCAGAGATAATCCCTGTCATGCAATCGGGTTATCGGCCTGAAAAGCAATTTCCGGATGAAGTACCGCAAAGCATGAAAGAAACCGCCGCATTGAGCGAACTTTCGAGTGAAGAACTTTTTGAAAAACTTCAGAATTATAAAAAGCTTCTCGACAACGGATTGATTTTGCAAGGAGAATATGATGCGTTGAAGAAGCAGATTTTGGCGTATTTATAAGGTGCAGGATGCGGCTGCGATAATGGTAGGGTATAAGGAGTAGGTAATTACTCGAATCAGAGATAACCATTTGTATTAATCTCTTACTAGAAGATCTTGAATATTTTGCCATATTCCTACAACGGTTGCAGGTTTGTGCATGTTGCTACGATTGCGAACCTGCGTACTTTCGGCAAGATATACATTCTTCGTGAAAGTGAATATTCAAGTAGCGAAAACCAGCAATTGCACGAAACCTGCTGTTGGCAGCCGTAAATGCTACTTCACTTTCCTTTTAAGACTGTTTTGTCGATTGTCCCAAAACGAAACAATCTCAATTTGATTATTATTTACTTCGTAAAATATAAGAAATGCATCTAAAGGAAAAACTCTTGTGATTTTGTTACGGGTTAATCGGCCGATTAATTCACTTTCTGCTAAAGTTGAAACTACATCTTCAATTTCGTCTAGCAGTTTCAAGCTGTAATTTGAGTTTCCGTTTTGCTGAACGAAAAATTCAAGGATGTTACCCAATTCAATAATGGCTAGGTCGGACCAGATTACTTCTTTAGCCATGTTCTCATTTCTGACATTACTTCGCCATGGTTTTTGAATTCTCCACTTGCTATTTGCGTCCGACCTTTCTCAACAGAATCTTGTTGCGCAGCAGTAATATCAAAAAGAGCTTGCTCAGAGGAATCAAAGATCGTTTGCAACGCCTTTAAAAAATTCAAATCTTTTGAATCTTTAATTCGGGAAATAAGATTGTTTTTAAGTTGCGCGGTCAAATCCATTTTTATCTTCTTTTAAAGTCTCTCAAAAGTAAGATATTTTTGAAATACATATTGTGAATGATCTGCAAATTTATGGCTGCTAACTTATCGCTTAAACTTACCCTGTACCGTATACCCTAAGTCCTAAACCCTAACGTCCGCTTCTGCTTTTCAACAAAATTCGCCGCCTGAAGCTCGAGCAATTCGGTTGCTTTTTGTCGCTGTAGATTGTAGAGTTCTTTATCCGCTGCAATATCGGCGTAGACTTTATCATGCATTGCCGCACTGGTCTTGATTAAAAGATTCCGTTGATATTTGTCCTGTGTGATTGTCGCTTGAAGCGCAGTTTCAAGGTCATCCAATTTATAATCATATTCGCCTTTTGGCGAAAGCATCTTTGCGATTATTGGTGAGGTCTCGATTGCAAGGAATAACAGCATAATAAATAATGAGGGCAGCAACGGAAGTTTGTTCAGTGCATTGATCCGCGCCATAAATCCGTCGAAATTGTCTATTATTGGCTGTGTCTCGGAGACTTTCTGATCAAGGTCGGCCTGCATTGAAACCGCCTTTTTTTCATTTGCAGCAATTTTCGCCAGGTTGTTTTTTCGTAGTGTATCCAGCTCAGATTTTGCCAGGTCGTGCTTTGCGATTTTTTCCTTGAAAACCGGCCCTTTTCCAATTTTCATTGTGCCTTTTGTACCTTCAGCCTCCGTTATGTATGTTTCGTAAAGTGCGTTGACTTCGGCTTCTTTTTTTGCGATTTCCGATTTTAGGCTGTCGGTTTCTGCTTTGTTCCGGGCAATATCCGTCGCAAAATAATTGCTCACTTCTTTTTTGTTCTGCAGCGTCATCGCATTTTTCTCTGTCAGCAACACTGTGTTGATTTCTTTTTCAAAAATCTTGATTTCAAGCGGTTTTGATATAACGATCGCGATGATAATTGCCAAAACGATACGAGGAGACGCCTGAAGGAACTCGCTGCCAAAAGACTCGCTTTTTCGGATGGTTGAAACAATAAAGCGATCAAGATTGAAAATAAGAAGTCCCCAGACAATTCCGAATGCAATTGCCGGCAAAGCATTGTCAAAAACGGTGTATAACGCATACGACGACGCGATAAATGCCATCACGGCCGTAAAGAAAACCGTAGCGCCAATACCGACATACTTGGTTTTTTCACCTTCGGAACAGCCTTCGAGCAAATCTTTGTCGGCCCCCGAACACAGGATAAAAAATGATTTTAACATATGATTTGATTAATTCGGTTTGTGCCGTGATTGATGATTCTGTGTGTCGTAATCTGATTCCAATCGTAACGCGGTAATGGGAGAAATGTTGCAGTTTGGTGAACATTCAGCATTGCCAATTAGAATTTTACGATTTATTTCAAATCTTTTCCGAAGTAAATGCCCATCTTATGCAAAACCGTTTATATTTGAAAAAACTAACCAATAAATTAAATTTCAATGAAAAAAGCATTTTTGTTTATGAGTTCACTGGCGTTAATGTCAGTTGTATCGTGTTCGAGTGACGACGATTCGCCATCATCGCAGCAATCGTCAGACATTCTGGTAAAACGTGTAATCTACTCCCAGGATGACCCCGACGGTTATGATGCCACTATCGACTATAGTTACAATGGCAATAAAATAGTGCAAGGAACCTATACCGACGGCACAATCGAGAAATATTATTACACAGGCGACAGGATTACGAAAATTGAATATATCTATGCAGGTGAAGTTTCCGACCGCGATATATTCACCTACAATGATGACAATAAATTGTCAAGCTGGAAGTATGAGGCATTCGATGGAGATGAAGAGATATGGGAAACATGGGAGCACAATACCTATACCTATAACAACGACAACACGATTACTCAAACCGACGCTTCAGGAAGCGGTTATACGCGTACAATGACAATGCACAACGGCGAGATTTCGCAAATTGTCGGTTCCGACGGGACGACCTACACGTACACTTACGATACCAAAAACAGTCCGTTTAAGAATGTGACCGGATATGCCGAAATCGCACATGCATTTGCGGGTGACCATGAGCTCGATGGACGTTCGCGAAACATCGTATCCATAGTCGATGAGACCCACAGCCAAAACTATACAATCAATACGATCCATTATAATTCGAATGATTATCCAACCTCGGTTACGTCGGTAGCGATTTTTGATTCTAACTTTCCAAATATTACAGAAACCCTGAATGTATCGTATTCGTACCAATAATAGTTGCCTTAAACAAACGTAAACCCTCGGAATTCCGGGGGTTTTTTATTGGGCGTTTCCACAAAACTGCAAAATGGTTCGTTTCCTCACGTCATTTTGCAGTTTGCGGTCAGGCTATCCGCTGTGTCTTTTATTCCGCTGCGCTGCATAAAAGGACGCCGCTGCTATCCTTAACGCATTCCATTCCGTGTGCCAGGTAATTGCACGGAAGTCTCATTTTGTTCTGCGCGTTGAAGCTGGCCTTTTGTATAATGTTTTACGTCCACCAGGTTCCCGTGTTCATCATATTCATTCCATTGTCCGGTGTAGAACCAATGCAAATAATCACCGTCGAGTGGGAGCTGCGTTTTGCCTTGTAAGGTTTCATTCTATTTGGATGGTAGTAGGTCGTAACACAAATGCTGTCTCTATATTTTTCGATTTTTATGATAGCCTGATTGTTGAGGTAGCGCCATTTTCCTACTTCCATTCCCTTTTTATAGCGGCCACGCGAGGTGTATGCAATGCCTTCAATTGTGTCTATTTCGATCCATAATCCGACCCGCTGTCCTTTGCAGACGCGGTTGGTTTTGCAGGACGATATACAGCAGCAAGCAATTAAAAGAATTAGATACTTCATTTAGCTTCATTTGAGCTTGTCAAAAATATGCAATTGATCTGGAAACCACCCTCGTGGCTTTTTCATGTGTCTCTTCGAACTATAAAATATGAGAATTGGCAGGAATTCCACGCCGGTCTTCTAGATTTTCTGAAAGGCGGTAGGGAAAGCCTGCGTTAATTTAACTTTTGATACAGTTATACTATAATGATTGTGTCTAAAACTGGCTATTTTAAACCTTGGAGGTCTTAAGACCTTGGAGGTTGTGGCGCTGTTTAAAAATTAGATCAATCCTAGCGGCATGCACCGGCAGCCCTTTAGTACCGGCAAAAACAATATCTGCATTCAACAGTTCGTGCCTACTGTGAACAGGACGGAGACTATAGCTGGATTGCACACAATGTCTAAACCTGAACGATATAACGGTCAAAAAAGGTCGATGTGAAATGCACATCGACCTGGTTTTTTTGTCATAAGCAAATGTAATTATTCGTTGTGATAGTCGTGATTGCTGTCGTGTTCCTTAAGATGTTTTTTGCGGTTCATTGCAAACACAAACCAAACGAACGCAAACAATCCGATCGCAAAAATCGTATCGCCAATCACGCGCAGCCATTTGATGTTGTCCATTCCCGGGCCTTTCAGGAACTCAGCCGAACGCGCATACCACATGCCTTCGTTGACACTTGCAATGGCCTGCAATATACCCATTGGCAGCAAACTGAGCAGTAGCATTAGCATCAGTCCGATGTTGATCGACCAAAAGGCGAAACCGATCAATTTGTCGTTCCATTTTTGTACGCGGTAGATGCTTCTCAGCGTAAACAGGATGAGCCCGATCCCGAGCATTCCGTAAACGCCAAACAATGCGCCGTGTGCGTGCGCAGAAGTTGTATTCAATCCCTGGATGTAATACAATGCGATTGGCGGATTGATGATGAAGCCCAGGATTCCCGCTCCGAAGAAGTTCCAAAATGCAACTGCAATAAGGCTATAGATCGGCCATTTGTAATCGACCAGCCATTTTGTGGCCCGGCTGAGACGGTAATTCTCGTAAGCTTCATAACCGATCAAAACCAGCGGTACGACTTCAAGTGCGCTGAATGTGGCTCCGATCGCCATCACCGCAGTAGGTGTTCCGCTGAAATACAAATGATGGAACGTACCCAGTATTCCACCTGACAAAAAGATTACTGTTGCGAGGATTACAGTCAGCGTTGCGGTTTGCGTTCTAAGCAGTCCCAATCGTACGAACAGGAATGCCGAAACCACTGTTGCAAAAACCTCAAAAAATCCTTCCACCCAAAGGTGAACAACCCACCATCGCCAATACTCGGCAATTGCAAGGTTGGTTTGCCGGCCCCACATGAGCCCGGCCGCATAAAATACTGCGATTGCCGCCGAGGCAACGAGGAACATGGTCAGCAATCCTTTTTCGGCCGTTTTACTTCGGATGACGGGGATCAGCGGGCGGAACATAAGCGCAAGCCACACAAACAATCCGATGCAAAGGAAAATTTGCCAGAACCGTCCCAGATCGACGTATTCGTAGCCTTGATGTCCGAACCAGAAGTTGGTTTCGAGTCCGAGTTTCTGCATGATTCCCATCCATTGTCCTGCCATTGAACCCCCAACGATAATCAGCAGGCAGACAAAAAGGAAGTTTACGCCAAGCTTTTGGTATTTTGGGTCCTTTCCGGCCACCGATGGCGCGATATAAAGCCCGGTTGCAAGCCACGCGGTAGCGATCCAAAGGATCCCGAGTTGCACATGCCAGGTTCGCGTCACGGCATGCGGAAGCGTTTCGGCAAGATCAAAGCCATAAAATGC
>JAEYZX010000049.1 GCA_023427845.1 Bacteroidota bacterium | reverse complement strand
GTTCTTAGCTGTTGTTTCATTATAAACGACTCTGCCGGAAAGCAATGCAGTGATTTCTTCTTTGGCTTCAGCTTCATCCTCGGCCGATGGCTTGTCCTGGATCAATACATATTCAAGTTCGCGGTTTTCGTCAGCTTTGAATTTTTTCTCGTTTTTCTTCATGTGCGCGACAATCTCATCATCGGTTACTTTTACGTCGCTGTCCTTAACGGTAGAATACAATACCGGAACATAGTCAAAGCTGACTTTGTTGTTTTCCATTTCGTACTGTAGTTTGCCTTCAAGTTCAGTTGTGTAAAGACCGGCACGTACAAGCGTATTGTAAATCTGAAATTTGGCATTAAGTTCGGCTTCCTTTTCACGGGCTTTCAATACTTGTGCCTGCGCAGGGTTTTGAGACGCGAACATTTTATATTTATTGATGTCGAACATTCCCGCTTCATTTAGAAACGTAGGGTTTTGCCCAATATTCGGATCCATCTTCAACGCTTCAAGTATGTGCCTTTCGCCCATACGCAATCCGAGTTTATCAAATTCCTCAGTAAGTAATGCGATAGCGATTTCCTGTTCCCAGACGCGGTTTGCCGCCTGTGTTGAACTTATTCCCTGGCCGCTTTTTTCTATATCGTTGACTTTCATCGCGAAGTCTTCAAAAACGATGTCTTTTCCATTGACGCTTCCAACATATTTCGAAACCGAATTGAAGCCGCCACTGTTAAAGATGTCGCCGATTATAAATGCTAAAAGACAAAAACCGATCACCAGTATCAGTAGAAGTGAACGCTGCCTAATTTTTGATAAAACTGCCATTTTTATTGATGTTAATTTTTAATTCAGTTTGCGAAAATACAATTATCTATTTAATAACCATAAACTAAAGCTATAATTTACAGGAAAATTTCGGCCGAATCCGGAATCTATTCCACGACGGTCATTTTGACCAATTCCAATTTATTTCCGATAGCCTCTTCAATGGAAAAATGATAGTTGCCAATGGTGATTTCCTCTCCTTTTCGCGGAATATCTTTGGCCGAATCAACGATGAATCCGCCCAGCGTTCCATACGAATCACTTTCGGGAATCCCGAGCTTGTATTCGTCGTTAAGGTATTCGACATCGAGACGCGTTGAAAATAAATAAACACCCTCACCAAGTTCCTGTTCGATAAGTTCCTCATCCGAATCGTGTTCGTCTTCGATTTCGCCAAAAAGCTCTTCGACAATATCTTCAATTGTAATGATTCCCGATGTACCTCCGTATTCATCGAGTACGACAGCAACGCTTTTGCGCTTTTTTGTCAACAGGTTCATTACGTCTTTGATGTAAATGGTCTCGGGCACGAATTCGACACCAATGATTATCGACGCAATGGTTTTGGGTTCTTTGAACAGTTCGAAAGAATGCACATAACCAACAATGTCATCAAAGGTTTCGCGAAACACCAGGATTTTGGAATAACCGGTTTCAATAAAAAGGTCCTTTAAATCGCCAACCGATGCATTGATCTCGATTGCAGAAATTTCGGTACGCGGCGTCATCACATCACGCGCTTTTACACCCGAAAATTCCAACGCATTCTGGAAAATCTGGATTTCCGAATCGACTTCCTCATGATCCTCAACCGAACTCATTTGTTCGTTGATGTAATTCCCCAATTCGACCTTGCTGAAAAAAAGCTGCACGGGATCGCTTCCCGTCCTGAAAAACCGTTTGAGGATTATATCGGAAAGCCACATCAGCAGCGATGAAATGTAATAGAATACCAGATAAAACAAATACGCGGGAAGCGCAAAAACTTTAATGAGCGTATTCGAATAAATCTGAAAAAAGACTTTGGGAAGAAATTCGGATGTTATCAGGATAACGACTGTTGCAATGACGATCTGAATCAGTATCGCTGCAAAAACTGTCAAATCGTAACCCGCTCCATTTAGCCATTCCAGTATAAGGTTTCCCATGAAATAGCCATACAAAACAAGCGCAATATTATTGCCGACGAGCATGGCCGCAATGAATTTCGAGGGCTGTTTTGTTAGTTTGGTAAGAATTTGCGACAGGAATCCGTCCTGCTTTTTTTCAATCTCGAGGTAGATTTTGTTTGATGAAACAAACGCTATTTCCATCCCCGAAAAAAAGGCCGATAGTATTAAACAGAAAATTATAATACCAATCTCCATCGATATTACGGTTTGGGCCCGTTGTTGCGGTTACGTTCTTCGAACCTTTTGGCGAAATGCCTCCTGAAGAAGAATAAGAAGATTCCAAGTGCCGCGAATCCAAAGCTCAGCCACGGACTTTGCCCTTCATTGTATTTTATGATTCCGTCGTAAATAAAAAAAGCAGCGAATGCAAGATATATGTACTGGGTAATTTTAAGGTAATTCATGGTAGTTGTTTTATTGTGCTTGGTCGACTTCACCTTTGATGCGCTGGGAATTCACTCGTTTGAAATCTCTGCTGAAATCAATCCCTTCGCCATAGGTCACCCCTTTCGGGTCTGTAAATTTAAACTTTTTTTCGGTAAGAAACCATTCGTTGCGCTGATCAAAATACAACTGTTCGGTTTCCAGAAACTGGCCCTGCTCATTCGAAATCTTGACATTACCCTGAAGATCGATGATTTCCGTCCCTTTATAGGTTACGGCATAATCTGCAACAACGAATGTACGCTTTCCGTTTTTATCATAAAGCGTAACGTGGATGCCTTTCGGAAATTCGGTGAACGGAAATTCTACCGTTTGATAATCGAGCATTTTCGGGCTTACCAGGATTGAGGTAATCCTGCCCGAATCGGTGTATTTTAAATTGAAGTCGTCGGCCTCACCGCTCGGAGTGAATTCCGAAAAACTCATTTTCTGCACGTCCTTAAATGTACTTTCACACGACAAAATAGACATTGCGCCGAATAAAACAAAAGCTATTTGCAGTACATTCTTCATTTACGATTTTGGCACTTTGACCGATTCGTTGATCCAGCATTTAAACTCGATTTCCCTGCCCAATTTTTTCTGCTCACGGATTTCAGCCGGAGTCGGGCCTTTTTTAGCATAATTCTCAGCGGTTTTGTCCGAACCTGAGCGTTTCAGATTTGGATCAACTTCGCCTGCTTTTCGCGCCATCTCTGCCGCCAACCAATAAATCGCTTTTTGTTCAAATTCTGTTTTTCCGCATTCGCCTCCGCTGTTCGCATACAATTGCGCAAGGAACATATACGCTTTACCCATGTTCGGATCGGCGGTGATTGCTTTTTTTGCAAAATCTTTTGCTTTAGCCTTATCAGTGCCGCTATATACGTTGGATGCTATCAAATAATACAGATTCGCCTTTTCACGCGGATTCGGATTCAAGGCGGCCGATTGGTTAAAATACTTCGCAGCCTGCTCACGATCCCCTGACTGTAAAGCGGCGGATCCGGCGTTATATGCCGACAAAGCAGTTGGACGAACCGAATGCGAGGCCGATGTAATCTTACCAAACAATGTCCCCGAAACACAATTCATGTCCCGAAGCCGCGATGCCGTTCTTTCGAGCCAGTCGGCATTGTCTTTATTTGCATCGAAAGCTTTTTCATAATACGCCACCACCTTTTCGCATGTGCTGATTCCAGCCATCTGTCGGTTTATGTTTTTCGAAACACGGTCATAGGATTTTCTCTCAAGTGGCGTCGCATCTTGCTTTATACGGATAAGATGTGCTTCTATGGCATCCTGCTTTGCCAATAAATCATCAAACGAAATCGAATTGCCAATATCCAAATGTCGTTTATAGTAAAGGTCGAAATACGTATATAACCCTTTGGCATCGGTGAAAAGTTCGGGCGTGGTGGCAAACGCTTTATCAAGGAGTTTAAAAATTTCGTCAGGCGATTCGCTGTTTATTGCCGTTAGCGCCAGTGCCTTTTTGAGTGCGTTCCCTTTGGAATTTGCAGGAAAAAATTTGTTTTGATCGTCGTAAAGCGCAAGCAAATCGCGCACGGCGGCTTCCTTGTCATCGGCTGATGCCATTTCAACCCTGCGTTGAAGAATGGTTTCGCCGGCGACATATAAATCGTTTGAAGACGCCCCACATTTCTGCCTGATTTCGGACCACGGCTTGTATGCGTCCGGGAAATTACCCGCTGTAACGAGACTATCGATATCAGCTATTTTATCCAGACATTCCGGGTCGTTTTGTGCCTGTATAAAC
>JAEYZX010000048.1 GCA_023427845.1 Bacteroidota bacterium | reverse complement strand
TCAAAATACAGTTTCCACAGTTTTTTCAAAAATCCGAAGACACCTGTGATTCCGGCGGTGTTCCAAGGTTTTGCCTGCTCAAGCGGTCCGAGGAACATTTCGTACAAACGCAGCGTATCGGCACCATATTCGGCGCAAATGTCATCCGGGGTCACGACATTGTATTTCGATTTAGACATTTTCTCAACTTCGCGCGAAACGATGAATTTACCGTTGTCTTCGGTAATGAATTCGGCATTTGCGAAATCTTCGCGCCAATTTTTGAACGCTTCAATGTTAAGTTCGTCCGAAGCATTCACAAATGATACATCGGCATGAATCGGTTGTACCGTTCGTCCTTCAATTTTATTTTTTGAAACAAATGTGTTCGTGCCTTCAACTCGGTAAACAAACGCACTCATACCCAAAATCATTCCCTGGTTGATCAGTTTTTTGAATGGCTCGTCGTTGTTTATAAATCCGCGATCGTATAAAAATTTGTTCCAGAAACGCGAATACAGTAAATGTCCGGTTGCATGTTCGCTACCGCCGATGTACAAATCGACGTTCTGCCAATAGACCTCGGCTTCGTTCGAAACAAATTCCTCCTCATTATGCGGGTCCATATAACGCAACCAATACCACGAACTTCCGGCCCAGCCCGGCATCGTATTCAATTCAAGCGGAAATACGGTTCTGTTGTCGATCAATTGCGAACCGACCACTGCACTTTTTACTGTATCCCATGCCCATGTAGCTGCATTTCCCAATGGCGGAAGACCGTCTTCGGTTGGCAGGTATTTTTCGACTTCCGGCAAACGTATCGGCAGGTGTTTCGGATCGATCATTTGTGGCAGCCCGTTTACATAATACACCGGAAATGGCTCGCCCCAATAGCGCTGACGTGAAAAAACGGCGTCGCGCAAACGGTAATTCGTCTTGCTGTAACCGGCTTCAAGCCGCTCGAGTTCTTCGATCGCCTTTTTGGTTCCTTCTTTATAGTCGAGTCCGTTCAGGAACATCGAATTTGCCAGAACAACATTGTCTTTTGAACCATACGCCTGTTCCGAAATATCGACATTGTCAAAAATATTCTTGATCGGGATATTGAAATGATTCGCAAACGCATAATCGCGCTCGTCTCCGCACGGAACCGCCATCACTGCGCCTGTTCCGTAACCCGCCAATACATAGTCGCCTATCCAAACCGGGATCGGTTCTTTTGTAAACGGATGTTCGGCATAAGCTCCGGTGAAAACACCCGATATGCTTTTCACATCGGCCATACGTTCACGTTCCGATCGTTTTGCGGTGGCTTCAACATAACGTTCCACAGCTTCTTTTTGTTCGGGTGTCGTGATGATGGAAACGAGTTCGTGCTCGGGCGCCAAAGTCATGAACGTGACACCAAATATCGTATCGGGACGTGTCGTAAAAACAGCAACCGGGATCGGAGTTTCCTCGGGATCTTCGGGCATGATGCGGAAGGTGACCATTGCGCCAACCGATTTTCCGATCCAGTTGGTTTGTGAATCTTTGAGTGCGGGCGTCCAGTCGATTGCGTTGAGTCCCTGCAAAAGCCTTTCGGCATAAGCGGAGATCCGCATGCTCCACTGCGTCATTTTTTTGCGGATAACCGGAAAGCCGCCGCGTTCCGAAACACCATTTACGATTTCGTCGTTCGCAAGTACGGTTCCGAGCCCCGGGCACCAATTGACTTCGGTCTCGGCCAAATACGTCAGTCGGTATTGCAGCAATAGTTGTTCTTTTCGGATTTCGGAAAACGAATTCCATTGCTCGGCTGTAAAGATTTCAACATTTTCGCCGCAAACCGCCTGTACGTTTTCATTTCCGTTCTCCTCAAATTTCATGATCAGCGTGCAGATGCTTTCGGCCTTGTCGGTCACTTTATTGTACCATGAATTGAACAATTGGATAAAAATCCATTGCGTCCATTTATAATAATCGGCGTCGGAGGTGCGTACCTCACGATCCCAATCGAATGAAAACCCGATGCGGTCAAGTTGCTGGCGATAGCGTGCGATGTTTTCCCTGGTGGTTTTATCAGGATGCTGCCCGGTTTGGATCGCATACTGCTCGGCCGGAAGTCCGAAGCTGTCGTACCCTTGCGGATGCAGTACGTTGAAACCGCGGTGGCGTTTATAGCGCGCATAAATATCGGAGGCGATGTATCCCAGCGGATGCCCCACGTGCAGGCCGGCGCCTGATGGATACGGGAACATGTCGAGTACGTAATATTTTGGTTTATCGGAATGATTGGACGCGGCGAAAGTTTTGTTTTCGGCCCAGTATTTTTGCCAGCGGGCTTCTATTTCTTGTGGGTTGTAGTTCATGATGGGTACAGGGTGCACGGTACAAGGTGCACGGTTATATTTACAGTTAAATTCATGTAACGGATTCAATGGCTAAAGCACGCAGATACCTGGCAAAAACCCTGGGCCCTGAACCTTGTACCATGTACCCGACACCAATAGCCCCGATAGAGGCGATATCCTTTTTGTTGTCCGGCGCCAGCAAGGCAACAAAAAGATAAAGCCGAAAGCGGGATTAGCTCCTGAAAAAAACGAAAAAAACTCCTCGTTTTTGTTCAGGTACGCAAATTTACGCTTATTGCACTAATGTCAAAACTTTGGACGTTATAAACTGCTATTAAAGATTTTCTTTATTATTTTTACGCCAAATTCCAGCCACTTATGAGTTCGAAGTTCGACAGATTTCAAAAACGCAGATTAATTTCCTCTTATTTTTCGGTTGTCCTGAGTGTTTTCCTGGTACTTTTTTTATTGGGCATACTCGGGCTTTTCATCGTGAATTCGAAGAAATTATCGGACGACTTCAAGGAGGAGATTGCGATGACGGTGTTCTTCAAAAATGAGGCATCCGATTCGACGTTGACTGCCTTTGGCGAGGAATTGAAAACGGCACGGTTCGCGAAAGATTTTGTATACGTAAGCAAGGAACAGGCCGCCAAGGAGCACAAAGAGGTGATTGGCGAAGATTTTATGCAGTTTTTGGGCGAAAATCCGCTGCAGAATTCGTTCGACATCCATCTTCGCGCCGAATATGTGATGAACGACAGCATTGCGAAGGTTGAAAACAGGCTGCGAAAGAATGCAATGGTTGCCGATATCGTTTATGACAAACAACTTGTTGACCTTGTAAACGACAACGTGCAACGCATCACGATGTGGATTTTGATCATCAGCGGATTTTTGGCGCTTGTGGCAGTATTGCTGATCAACAGCTCGATGCGGCTTTCGATACATTCGAATCGGTTTATCATCAAAACCATGCAGATGGTGGGCGCGACGAAATCATTTATCCGAAAACCATTTATCTGGAAAAGCATTCGCCTTGGAATCATTGGCTCCGTTCTTGCCGTTTTGGCTTTGATGGGCGTACTTTATTATGTGGAAACCAATTTCCCGAACCTCGGAATCATGGAAGATGAAATGATGGTTGGACTGGTTTTACTCGGCGTGATCGTTGTCGGAATCTTAATTACCTGGATCAGCACTTTTATCGCGACGCAGCGGTTTTTGAACTTGCGGACGGATGATTTGTATTAGGGGTTAGGGAAAAGGCATAAGGGATTAGAGTGGCAATGTGGTGAAACCCAATAACGACCAAACTGTAAACCGTAAACCGTAAACCGTTAACTGTAAACTGTAAACCAAATGAAAAACAACGAGCAGAAAAAAGATTTCCTTTTCGAAAACAGCAACTACAAGATATTGCTTGTTGGCATGGTGGTTATCGCGTTGGGATTCATCCTGATGGCAGGTGGCGGAAGCACCGACCCTAATGTTTTTAGTGAAGACATTTTTAATTTCAGGAGAATAAGGCTCGCGCCAACACTAGTGCTGCTTGGTTTCGGAATCACGATTTACTCCATTTTGAAAAATCCCAATAAACAAAAAAACTAATCCCCGCTGACTGCTGAACGCTGACCGCCGACAGCTAAGCCGGCAATCAAAGATTTTAATGAATACACTACAAGCCATTGTTCTTGCCATTATTGAAGGCCTAACCGAATTTCTTCCCGTTTCCTCAACCGGACACATGATCATCGCATCATCGTTTTTTGGGATTGCCCAGGACGATTTCACCAAACTTTTTACGATCGTTATCCAACTCGGCGCGATTTTGTCGGTTGTGGTGTTGTACTTCAAACGGTTTTTTCAGTCGGTAGATTTTTATTTTAAGTTGCTTGTAGCGTTCCTTCCGGCAGTGGTGCTCGGTTTACTACTGGGCGACTATATTGATGCACTGCTTGAAAATCCGGTTACGGTAGCAATATCGCTGGTGCTCGGAGGAATCATACTTCTAAAAGTCGACGATTGGTTTGTTGAGGCAAACGACACCGGAAAAGGCAACGACATATCGTATTCGACCGCGTTCAAAATCGGGATGTTCCAATGCCTCGCGATGATTCCCGGAGTTTCACGAAGCGGCGCGAGCATCGTAGGCGGAATGTCGCAGAAACTGTCACGAAAAACGGCGGCCGAATTCTCATTTTTTCTCGCCGTTCCCACAATGCTTGGCGCAACTGCAAAAAAATGTTACGACTATTACAAGGACGGTTTTGTGTTGTCTGACGAGCAGGTCAACCTGCTGATTATCGGAAACGTCGTCGGATTCATAGTGGCACTACTCGCGATCAAATCATTCATCGGATACCTGAACCGCAACGGGTTCAAGATTTTTGGCTATTACCGAATCGCCGCCGGACTCGCTATCCTGGTGATCCACTTCTTCATCCAGCAACTTACCGTAATTTAATGACTGCCGAAGATTTTCAAAACGGGCAAATCCTGCTGATCGACAAGCCGTTGCATTGGACGTCATTCCAGGCCGTCAACAAAATGAAATGGCTGCTCAAAAGCAAACTCGGATTAAAAAAAATAAAGATCGGCCATGCCGGCACGCTCGATCCACTTGCATCGGGATTGCTGATCGTATGCACCGGAAAATTCACTAAAAGAATTTCGGAACTTCAGGGCCAGCAAAAAGAATATACCGGAACTTTTTATATTGGCGCGACTACACCATCGTACGATCTCGAAACCGAAATCGATCAGACCTTTGCAACCGGCCATATCAATGAGGAATTGATCAAACAAACAACTTCACAATTCATAGGCGAGATCGATCAGAAACCACCGATTTTCTCGGCAATAAAAAAAGACGGCAAACGGCTTTACGAACACGCACGCGCGGGCGAATCGATCGAAATCGCCTCTCGAAAAACTACCATACACGAATTTGAAATCACACGCATCGCACTTCCTGAAGTCGATTTTCGCGTGGTATGCAGCAAAGGAACTTATATTCGCTCACTTGCGTATGATTTTGGCAGGGCGTTGCAATCGGGTGCGCATCTAACGGCGCTGCGGCGGACAAAAATCGGCGAATATGATGTAGTTAATGCCATTTCTCCCCGTGAATTTGAGAATACAATTAATTAAAAATAAAATACCAAGCACCAAATCCCAAATATCAAATCCCAACTACTGCAATTGGAATTTGGATTTTGAAATTTGAATTTTTTCCAGGATTTTGGATTTTGAAATTTGGAATTTGGATTTTGGATTTTGGATTTTGGATTTTGGAATTTGAAATTTGAAATTTGGAATTTTAATAGTTATCTCTTCGCATACAGCGCCTCCTCCGCATCTTCCATCATCGCGATAATCTCGTCCTGAACCGACAGTCCTTTGTCGTGCAAGTACCACAGTTGCAGCTCCGTTTTTGCAGTTTCGTCGATTTCCCCGTATTGTTCCTTGTAACTCCTGATCAAATTGGTCGCGCCTTCCGGACGAGGTCCCCAGCTACCGTATACATTAAAGGTATCGGCATCAAGTAAAATCAATTTGGGAATCGACTTGCTGCCGTTCGTCAAAAACAAATTCATCAGTTCCTCGTTCTCATCGCGAAAAACAACGTGCATTTCGATACTCGGAGTAAGTACTGCCATTTTGTTCAGGATGGGCAGAATTTGCGCTGCATCGCCACACCAGCCTTCCGAAATCACCAGCCAGATGTAGTTTTTCTTAAGGTTCAATAATTTCTTGATGTTCTCCTCCGCAATCACCATTGTTTTGTCGAGGCGGTTCATCCGCGTTTCGTTCAAAATCGTATAATGCACAAGCTCATCAAGGTGATCATCACCTGCCGCTTTGTGTTCCAAAAGCGAATCCGTAATGATCTTCCGATATTGCGTATAGGAGTAACTTTGAGCAAGGCTTTTTGCAACGGCGACTTTCATCATCTTTGTGGTTTATCCCGCAATATACCACATAAATGGCGAACCTTAATGCCCATTATGCAGCCCTTAACATTTTTATAAATCCGCGTTTTGAAAAAAGAATATGCCTATATTTGCACAACTTCGGACAAAAATCCGATGCAACACAACTCATAATGAAATACAAAAGAATCCTGCTTAAATTAAGCGGGGAGGCATTGATGGGCGACAGGCAGTATGGCATCGATCCAGCCAGGCTGGCCGCATATGCAGCCGACATAAAAAAAATACACGAGCAAGGCGTACAGATCGCAATCGTGATCGGTGGTGGAAATATCTTCCGGGGCGTTTCAGGTGCCAGCAACGGAATGGACCGCGTACAAGGCGATTACATGGGAATGCTCGCAACGGTAATCAACGGAATGGCACTCCAGGGCGCTCTTGAAGACCAGGGAATGCTCACGCGTTTACAGACAGCGCTTAAAATCGAAGCGATCGCCGAACCGTATATCAAAAGACGTGCGGTGCGCCACCTTGAAAAAGGACGAATCGTGATTTTTGGCGCGGGAACCGGAAACCCATATTTCACGACCGATACCGCTGCGGTTTTACGTGGAGTCGAAATCCATGCCGATGTGATCCTGAAAGGTACGCGCGTAGATGGCATTTATACCGCCGATCCGGAGAAAGATCCAACCGCGAAAAAATTTGATTTTATCTCATTCGACGACGTGCTCAAAAAAGGCCTCAACGTAATGGATACGACCGCTTTCACACTCAGCCAGGAAAACAGGCTGCCGATCGTCGTTTTTGACATGAACAAAGCAGACAACCTATTACGGATCTGCCAGGGTGAAAACATCGGAACTTTGGTAAGCGCTTAAATCAGGAGCTTGATCCCGTCTTCCGCCTTTATCTTTTTGTTCATCCTGAACCTGGGTTCAGTATCTCACAAAAAGGATATCGGCTTCAACCGGGGCTAGGGCATCAACCAAACAAGGATAATTTTTTAAAGAATCGGCCAACGCTGATCAACGCTAAAAAATAGTACAATGACTGAAGAAATTGATTTTATACTCGAAAGCACACAGGAGTCGATGGAAGGTTCCATCGCGCATCTTGAAAAGGAATTCCTGAACATCCGGGCAGGAAAAGCAAGTCCGGCAATGCTCGGAAGCGTATTCGTCGATTACTACGGAGCGGCCACACCAATTTCGCAGGTAGCCAACATCAATGTTCCCGATGCGCGAACGATCACGATCCAGCCATGGGAAAAGAACATGCTGCATCCGATCGAAAAAGCGATACAGGTGGCCAACATCGGATTCAACCCGATGAACAACGGCGACAACATCATCATCAGCGTGCCGCCACTGACCGAAGAACGACGCCGCGACCTTGCCAAACAGGCAAAAGCCGAAGCCGAAGATGCAAAAATCGGTATCCGAAACGCGCGAAAAGATGCCAATACCGAAATCAAGAAACTCGAAAAAGAAGGCACTTCGGAAGATGCATGCAAAGTTGCCGAAGACCAGGTCCAGAATCTTACGAACAGCTATATCAGGAAAGTCGACGAAATCCTGGCGGTAAAGGAAGCCGAAATCATGAAAGTATAATACTCAAGTCCGCCGCAGGCGGACTTTTGTTTGTTTAACCTTCACGCCTAATGCTTTCCCTATGAAGCACCTTTCCCTGTTGCTTTTTCTATTGACGGTAACTGTCAACGCGCAGACCGTAAGCGGCGTTGTCAGAAATGCTGCAACAAACAGGGCATTGCCTTTTGCCAAAATATCGGTAAGCGGAATTGAATCACTTACCGATGCCGATGGCCGGTTCACAATCAAATACGATATTGCAAACCCGGAGTTAAAGGTTTCCTACAATGGATTCATACCGCAAAATATCGCGATTGTAAAACGCTATTATAAAATATACCTCAGCGTTGATACAACCTATAAAGAACAAGATTCGGCCCACGCGATTATCCGCCGTACAATCGCTTTGCGGAAAAACAACGATCCACGGCAGCAACTCCAAAGTTTTAGATTCAAGTCGTATAATAAACTGATCGTATCGGCCAACGCCGACTCAATTCGGGGAAACATTGATACATCATACGTGCGCCGATTCGGAAAAACCGTGACAAAAATCGATTCGGCCGATTTCAAATTCAAAAAACTGATCCAAAAACAACATCTGTTCCAGACCGAGGTCACATCAGAATTTAAATTCGACGGCACTAATTTTAAAGAAATCGTGTCGGGTATTAAAATGTCGGGATTTAAACAACCGGTCTATGAACTTCTTGCATTGCACCTCCAATCGTTTTCGGTATACGGCAATACCTACGAACTGTTCGAAACAACATACAACAGTCCGCTGGCTGAAAATGCATTTTCGGTCTACAATTATTCTGTGCTGGGCAGTATCCAACTCGGCGGGCGACCCGTGCAAATCATTTACTTTAAATCGAAACGAAAGAATAGAAAAACGAATCTTCAGGGTTTGCTCTACATCGATTCGGAAACCAATGGTATCGCAAAAGCGATTTTCCGAACACGCGGACTCCTCGACATTTCGGCTACGCACGAATATGAATTTGTTCGGGAACACGGAATTTGGTTTCCCGTTGGTAAAAAACTCCGGATAACAAAAGGCACCAACGACGCCGATATCAGGATATTTGGCGAGACCTTGCGCTTTGAAACCGATTTTGACGCGATTACCGCACGAAAACAGCAAGCATCCGATTTTACATACTTACTTTCAGAATCGCGTTTTTTTGATATCGAATATAATATTCCGGTCAATATATTAAAACCCGCTATCGCAACAGAAATTGAAGATAGCGCGCCAACACAGGAAGAATCGTTTTGGAAGCAGTATCGGCAGGGATCAGATTTGCGAAGCGCCAACACCTATATTAAGCTGGACAGCATCGTGAAACGGCAACGTGTAGAAAAGAAGTTGTTCGTTGGCCGGAAACTCATCAACGGCTATGTTCCGCTCGGCCCGTTTGATGTTGATTTACGCTACTTACTTAGCTACAACAATTACGAAGGTTTCAGGCTTGGGTTTGGCGGAATCACAAATGAACAATTTTCACGAAAATACCGAATTGAAGGATATTCGGCATATGGAACAAAAGACGGAAATTTTAAATACAACCTCGGTGCAGCAGCGCGATTGGGAAGATTTTCAAATACGTGGATTGGTATGGCTTATACCGACGATGTTCGTGAAATTGCAAGCACCACATTCGCAATTGACAAACGCGTATTCAAATTATATGATCCGCGGCCCATTAACGTTAGCACGTTCTATAATCATGTATCGTGGCGCGGGTATATCGAGACTAAATTAGTCCCAAAAACCGAAAGCATCTGGCAGTTGCAATACAGCAGGATCGAACCTAAATTTAATTATCTGTTTATAGCAGATGAGGATCCGTATCGCATATTTCACATGACAACTGCAATGGTTTCGCTGCAGTGGAATCCGTTCAGTGATTATATGCAGACACCTGTAGGCCGAATCGAATCGGAAAAGCGTTTTCCCAAATTCACTTTCCAATTTACCCAGGCGATTCCGGATCTGCTCGAAAATGATTTTGAGTTCGGTAAACTTGACGTCCGCGCCGAGTATGAAAAGAAGTACATCAACGGCCAAAAAAGCGCGCTTGTGATGGAAGCCGGCTACGCGTATGGCGATATTCCACTAACGCATTTGTACAATACCTCGCCAAACAATCTTACAAAAGACCGTCTTCTGCAACGAATCACGTTTGCCGGAAAAAATAGTTTTGAAACAATGTATTTCAACGAATTCTTTTCAAGCAAATATGTTTTTCTTCAGCTAAAACACGGGTTGAAACGAATAAAGATCGTTCGAAAAGTCAGGCCTTCTTTGGTATTTGTAACCAGAATGGCGTGGGGAACAATGGATCATCGGGAGCAGCATATCGGGATTGATTACAAAACTTTGGAAGACGGTTATTTTGAATCGGGACTGGAATTGAACCAGATTTTTAAAGGCTTCGGACTCTCGGGTTTTTACCGATACGGACCAAACCAGCTATCCCAATTCGAGGATAATTTGGCACTAAAGCTGAGTTTTATATTGAACCTCGGATTTTAATCGGCCGTTACGAATTTCAATCCGATTATCGAGGCAATCAACGTCGTGAGAAAAAATATTCTCCAGAATGTCGCCGGTTCCTTAAAAAAGAATATGCCTACCAAAACGGTCCCAACGGCACCAATTCCCGTCCACACCGCATAAGCCGTCCCAATCGGCAATTCCTGGGTAGCTTTGTACAGTAAAAACATGCTGATTGACAAACACACGAAAAATCCGGCCATCCACCATACCGATGTACTTCCTGTGGTTTCTTTAGCCTTTCCGAGACAAGATGCAAAACCGACTTCAAAAAGTCCGGCAATTACCAACAGTATCCAATTCATATTAAGGTTTTATAATCAATACCGACGGTGTGCTGTTAAGCCAGACACTTTGCGTATCGATGAGTTTTTTCCAGCTTTCAAGGCTCACGATCATAATATCCTGCTGCTCGAGAAATTCCCTCTTCATTATTCGTTCTTCCATCATTGTGACGCAGTTTGGAAACTGACTGTCGAGCCGGCCGATTGAAGCCGCAATTTCGGAATTTTCAGCGACTATAACGTTCGGATCCACAAAAGTAATTTGCGAACCGTTGTTTGTCACCAACCTTTTTGCATAAGTAATCAGGAAAGTATCTTCAACGCTGAACAACGGAATAAACGCACGTTGTGGAGTATGAAAGTTTTTGTCGATTAAAATCGCGACCGGCATCTTAGCTTTTGCAATAATTTGGCGGGTGCGCTCGTCAAACGGTGAGTTTTCGAACAATCCTTCCTTACCGGTAAATTTGTCGATAAGCCGGTCAGGATTTATGATTCTTGTCGTAAATCCAAGGACTTTCCCCAGAAGCGTTCCTTCGAATATGGATTGTCCAAGACCTATTAACAGAAGATCATACTCGCCCTTATTTGCAATTTCGACAATATCAGAATCAATGTCGATCGATGCCTTGAACATCGTATTTACTTTCTGACCCAAATCTTCCGACTCGCGAATTATTGGTGCAAATGTTTTCTTTTCCTGTTGTTCGAGGTCGAACGTATGCAGCTCGGCACTCATTGTCAGATGCAGCGCGGTGACCGCTCCCGAAGGCTCTTTCTTTACAAGGCTGTTTGCTAGGTGGAGCAAAGCTTTCCCACGATCGGCGTCATCGAACGGAAAAAGCACTTTAAATTGCCTGCGATCAGAAGGATTTTGCGCAACAACTTCCCTTTTCTTAAACGCCCAATTAATCAAATCCAATGCAGGCCCGGTCATGAACGTGGTCACTAATGCCATGATGACCAATATCGCGAAAATACGGTCGTCCAACACGCCAAGGTCCTTTCCGATGTTGAGCACAATAAGCTCCATCAATCCGCGTGTATTCATCAGCGCCCCGATGGTCAGGCTGTCGCGCCATGTTTGTCCGACATACTTTGCGGCGAGTGCGCTTCCTACAAATTTCCCGACGACGGCAACAACGATCACAACACCCGCGATTTGCCATAATTCGGCAGTGTCGATCAATCCGATTTTGGTGCGCAATCCGGTAAAGACAAAGAATAACGGAAGCAGCACGATTACCGAAACATCTTCCACTTTTTCGATGAGAATGCTTCTGAAATTGATGTTGGCAGGCATGATCGCGCCGGCCATAAATGCGCCAAACAATGCATGGATTCCGATGACTTCCGTTAAATATGCCGAAATGATAAGTGTCAGAAGAAATATGGCAACAACCGATTTGTTAAGGCTTTCGCGCGAATTTTTCAACTCTCCGACCCGTGCAAGGAACGGCCGCACCACTTTCAGCATCAGGAAAACATATCCAATTGCAAGGGCAATAATATATAATAAACTTCCAAACGAGCCTGCGTTTACAATTGCAATAACTGTTGCCAGGATGCACCATGCCGTGATATCGTCGGCGGCGGCGCACGTAAGTACGATGGTGCCGAGTTTGGTTTTATGGATTCCGCGTTCCTGCACAATCCTTGCCAG
>JAEYZX010000109.1 GCA_023427845.1 Bacteroidota bacterium | reverse complement strand
GTGGGAGTACTGATCTGTTTGACGCAATCCGACAGGTTGCTTAAGTCGCTGCACACAAACGAAAAATTAGCTTTTTCAAGTTTAATGCCTTTAATCTTCGCGATTCGTTCGAGTGCCTTTGTATTCGTGATGTCGCACCCCAACCCGTATACGGTATCGGTCGGATAGATTATAAGTCCGCCGTCCCGAAGCACCTTCACCACTTTTGCGATTGCGGCCTCGTTAGGATTTTGCGGATATATTTTTATGAATTGAGCCATTTAAGCATACGATTAACGGTTACAGTTTACAGTTGTTGCGGGTTATTTTAATGCTTATTACAACATTCTGATTTACATTGCCAGATTTTGCCATTGCATTGAATTTACCCAATAACATCGAGTTTTGCAAATCGAAGCAGTAATTTCTTAAGGCCGCCCACCTCGAACTTGATTTCCGCTTTCTTATCGGCTCCGGCACCTTCAAGGTTAATGATTTCACCTTTTCCGAAGCGCTCGTGCATGACGATGTTTCCAACCAACAGTTTGCTGTCGAACAGGTTCGAATTTGCCGCTCCCGAAGATACTGGTTTTAATTTTCGGATAATGCTGTCGGGTTTTGGATGGTTGTCGGTAATATATTTCGGCGGAGTTCCTCCAACGGGTTTTGCGAGTCTTAATTTTGATTTATCGACATCTCCAAAAATATCATTGTCGATCATCGGACGATAGCGGTAATTTGTTTCTTCAGGTGAAAGATATTCAAGATACTCGCCATTGATTTCGTTTATGAAACGCGACGGTTCGCTGTCGGTTAATTTTCCCCAACGATAACGTGACTGCGCATAAGTCAAATAAGCCTGGTGTTCGGCTCGCGTCAATGCAACATAAAACAGACGGCGTTCTTCTTCGAGTTCGCTTCTCGTGCTCATGCTCATCGCACTCGGAAAAAGGTCTTCTTCCATTCCGACTACAAATACAGTAGGAAACTCAAGTCCTTTGGCCAGGTGTATCGTCATCAGTGCTACACGGTCATCGTCGCCCGTGTCTTTGTCAAGATCGGTTACCAGAGCGACATCTTCGAGAAATTCTGATAAGGCTCCGCGTGCGTCGGCGACCTCCTTCTGTCCTTCGGTAAAATCTTTTATACCATTCAGCAACTCCTCAATATTCTCGATACGTGCAATACCTTCAGGAGTCGCGTCTTTCTTAAGTTCCTGAATAAGTCCGGTCTTTTTTGCCACATGTTCGGCAAGGTAAAATGCATCGTGATTCTCGTTCAATACCTGGAAACTCTGGATCATCGTCACGAAATCGGTCAATTTGTTCTTTGTGCCCGAGTTCAGTTTAAGATCAATCTTGTCGATGTTCTGCATGATCTCGAAAATCGACCGCTTGTAGTGATTGGCGGCAATCGTCAGTTTCTCGACAGTCGTATCCCCTATTCCGCGCGCCGGATAATTGATAACCCGGATCAGCGCCTCTTCGTCTTTCGGGTTGATTACCAACCGCAGGTAACAAAGCACGTCTTTGATTTCCTTGCGCTGATAAAACGAGAGTCCGCCGTAAATCCGGTAGGGAATATCGCGTTTGCGAAGCGCATCTTCCATTGCACGCGACTGCGCGTTGGTACGATATAGAATCGCAAAATGACTGTTCGGAAGTTGATTCTGCATCTTTTTCTCCCAGATTTCGCCCGCAACAAATCGGCCTTCTTCACCGTCGGTCATTGAGCGGTGGACTTTAATCTTCGGACCATCATCATTTGCCGTCCAAACTATTTTGTCGAGTTTGACCTTGTTCTTGTCGATTATCGAATTCGCCGCCTCGACAATATTCTTGGTTGAACGATAATTTTGCTCAAGCCGGTAAGTCTGAACATTATCATAGTCTTTCTGGAAATTCAGGATGTTGTTGATGTTTGCGCCGCGGAACGCATATATACTCTGCGCATCGTCACCTACGACACAGATGTTCTGAAACCTGTCAGACAACGCACGAACGATCAAATATTGCGAATGGTTCGTATCCTGGTACTCATCGACCAAAATATACCTAAAACGATTTTGGTATTTCGACAATACATCGGGAAAACGGTTCAAAAGTTCGTTCGTTTTCAAAAGCAAATCGTCAAAATCCATTGCGCCTGCTTTAAAGCATCGGTCAACGTAATTCGCATAAATTTCACCCAGACGCGGTTTTTTCGACATTGCATCGGCTTCCTGAAGTTCGGGATTATTGAAATAAGCTTTGACCGTAATAAGGCTGTTTTTGTACGAAGAGATGCGGCCGAAAACCTGTTTGGGTTTATAGACATCTTTGTCGAGCTGCATTTCTTTGATGATTGCTGAAATAAGCCGGACAGAATCCTGTGTGTCGTATATCGTGAAGTTTGATGGATACCCCAATTTATCGGCCTCTGCGCGAAGGATCCGAGCGAAAACCGAGTGGAATGTCCCCATCCATAGATTCTTTGCTTCCGTACTGCCAACAATATCGGAAATACGCTTTTTCATCTCACGCGCCGCCTTGTTCGTAAATGTCAGCGCAAGTATGCTGAACGCGTCGATACCTTGGCTCATCAAATAAGCGATCCGTATCGTAAGCACCCTCGTCTTTCCCGAACCCGCACCGGCAATAATGATCATTGGGCCATCCTTTTGCAGGACAGGCTTTTGCTGGGCATCGTTGAGTTGGCTTATATATTTTTGCATGGCATTTTAATTTGGCCAAAATTAGTCATTTCCGAATGAAACAGGAAACCGCTTTTAGTTAATAATCAATGCTTGTTCATCGTAATGAAATTGCGGTTTTTTATGTTATTTTTGCAACAAAACAAAAAACATGGATAGCGAAAGAATCATCGAATTACTGTTTTATACATTGCCGGCTTTAATCACAGGCGGGGTTGCCTATTACTTTTTTCAGATGTTTGTGCAAAATGAACAAAACCGCAGGCGTTTCGAGGTCATGAAGGAAAACCAAAAGGATGCACTTCCGCTTCGGCTGCAGGCTTACGAACGGATGACGTTGTTTCTCGAGCGAATCGATCCGACAAAATTACTGATCCGGATTGCACCGATATCGACCGACAAAAACGACTATTCCAATTTTGTGATCGCGCAGATCGAACAGGAATACGAACACAATCTTTCACAACAGATTTATATGAGCGATGATTGCTGGACAATCATTACGACCGCCAAGAATTCAACGATACAAATGCTGCGCAAGACTGCGCTGAATGAATCGGTTGCCGACGCCGATAAATTTCGCGAAACGGTATTAAGCGAGTTGTTCGACAAACCAACACCAAGCAGCGCCGCACTCGCCTATCTTCGGAACGAAGTCAAAGAATTTTTATGATAGGCCTTCTCAATGCAGAAGGCTTTTTCTTTTTTGAAATCATAATATGCATAAAGTTAGTATATTAGACGAGCTAAAATGTATATTATGAAACAATTCTACCTTTCTTTAATTGGTATTGTCGCATTCTTCGGCCATACCATGGCACAATGCACAATTCCGGTTTTGTCCAACATTTCAAATCCCGATCCGGTTTGCAGCGGTGAAACTGCCATACTGACTGCCGAAACCGATTCGGGTGAAATAATTTGGTATGATGCTGAAACAGGCGGTACCGAACTCGGAACCGGAAGTCCGTTTGAAACCGGCTCGCTAACCGAGACCACCTCATTCTGGGTTGAAGGAAACAACGGATTGGTGGCCGACCCATCAATTTCGGGCGGCGGGAAAACCGCTCCAACAAGTTCCGGCGGCACGTCGGTAAATCCGGGAACCGGGCCATGGGGACTCGTGTTCAACGCCACGCAACATTTTTTGCTGAACTCAGTCGATGTTTTCCTGACATCGGGAACACCCGGAAATATCGTGATTGAACTCAAAGACAGCAGTTTCAATGTTTTGGAGACCGTGACCGTAGCTGCACCTGCCGGCGGAACAGGTTCTAATCCCGTTCAGTTCACCGTGCCGCTTGACTTTACTATCATGGCCGGGACAGGCTATCGCCTCGTGGTGGTTAGTAATCCACCAATGATAAGGGATTTGGGTTCTAACGCATTCCCGTTTCAGATTGGAACCGTCGGAACGATTACGCAGGGAACAATAAATGATGCGAACACCAATCCGGGTGTGTATTACTTTTTGTATAACTGGAATTTCTCGCCGTTGGTGGAATGTTGGTCGGAACGCGAAGAAGTGATTGTGACCGTTAACGAAACCGATTTGCCTGGAGGCGAAACCGAGCAGACATATACCGAAGGAGAAACGATAGCCGATCTTGAAGTCACGGGTGAAAATTTAAGTTGGTACTCCGATCCTGACGGAAATAATCCGATTCCGGACACTACGCTACTATCGAACGGATTAACGTATTACGTTAACCAGACCGTCGCTGGCTGTACGAGTGAACTGCTTGCGATCACAGTCGATAATCCGCTGGGACTGTCGCAAAAAGTATTTGCAGACCTGAATTACTATCCGAACCCGGTAATCGACCAATTGGCAATCAGCAACGGCTTTGCGATCGATAAAATTGAAATTTTTGATCTGCAAGGTAAGCTGCTGCTTAGTCGCGATACATCAGAAAGCGAAGTCAATCTTGATTTGACTGAATTATCGACGGGTATGTATATGCTGCGAATTCAGTCGGATGATGCAGTAAAAACCATTAAAATCAATAAATTATAGCGTTACAGGTTGAACAAACTCATACATGAGCATGGTCAATGCTAATCTGTTTTTCATCTGAATTGTTTTGATAGTTACGTTTTTACAAGACACAAAATTCGTAAATGGTTGCGTAATTGTTAATATGTATTAAATATAACAGCATCGGTTTAATAACTTCAAACAATTCACTCTTTTAACAATCGTTCCAGCTGAAATTTTTCATTTGCCGTAAGTGTGGGAAGCAATTCGGTGAAGAATTGCCGGTGACGGTCGTTTTTGATCAGCAAGCGAATTTTATCCCGTGCATATTTTGTCATCTGCCATTTGTGATGCGTAGTGGCATTGACCAGATGTGCCAATATATTGCTGTCGTTCTGATCTATGTAAAGGATGTTTTCAATGGCGTTCATCCGCACCTGACTTTCATATTTTGGTGATGCATAATCCAATAGTTCATCGTAAAATGCAACCTTTTTTCCCTGCTGATAATCGCTTGTTGCAAGCGCCAATGTGAGCCATAAAATTCGAATGTTTTTGTCGTTCATCCCCATCCTTCCGGCAGTTTTATCGAGAATTGATGCGCGGACATCAGGAAAATTCGACCAAAGTACATTCAATGCAATTTCCTGTGTAATATACGACGGGTCGTCAAGCAGTGTTTCGTATTCAGGTATGAAGTCGGCCGGAAAATCGTGCAGGGTTTTCGCAACCATTTGCCGTACTTTCAAATTACCCGTATTCATCGCGAGCCGGATTAATTTGCTTTTATCGGAAAAAGGCACCTGTTGTGTCTGGAAGATGAGCTCTTCTTTGATTGATTCATGAGATGCTGCCTGCATCATGTTTTCATAAATCGTCCGCTTGACGGCAAACGATTCGTTTGACAATTCAGTTATAAAAAAATAATCCCTCATGGTTCGGTTTTGCTTAAGCATTTCCATTGCCTGATGGATTTCAAATCCGGGTTTCAACAACCAGACATTTTTGAATGATTTTGTATCATAATCAGACACTTTATTTATCTCCGCCAGGAAATCATCGGTGGAAACACTGCCAAACTTGTACTTCTTGAGATAATTTTTAACCGCCATCCTGAAATTTTCGGAGCCTACACCTTCACGCAAAATATGCAATGCCCACGCACCTTTTTGATAGAATGTCAGCGCGCTTGCTTTCGCGTTCATCAGCGGAATTGTATCGGATGCAGCCGCACGCTGCAGGTTTTCGGCCATGTCGTACATTTTCCTATAGAAATAATCCTCGCCAAAGACTTCTTTTTCGGCCAGAAGCGCATAGTAGGTTGCGAATCCTTCCTGAAGCCAGTGATGCTCGCCCGATGTGGCCGTCACCATGTCGCCAAACCACTGATGGGCGAGTTCGTGCGCGTTCACATTCACATAATCACGATCGTTGAATCCAATGGAGTCAACTACAAAATCGCGTGCAAAAACCGTTGCCGATGTATTCTCCATTCCGGCATAAAGAAAATCGCGGACCGGAATTTGTTTATACACATCCCACGGATACGCCACGCCGATTTCCTGCTCCAGAAAGTCGAAGATTTCACGCGAATAACGATAGGTCGGTTCCCATTTTAACTGGTCTTCCGGCTCAATATAAAGTTCCAGCGGAACTCCGGAGGCCGAAGTCAAAGTGGTGACATTGAATTTTCCGATCGCCAGCATCAAAAGATACGAACTCATCGGGTGCCGCATCGTGAAATCCCACTTTTGTTCGTCGCCTGCCGATGACGTACTTGCGAGAGTACCGTTGGATATAACTTTATATCCGGAATCATGAATCACGCTGATGTTGAAAACAACTTTCTCATTAGTATCGTCGAAACTCGGAAACCAATGACTCGTATATTTTCCCTGGCCCTGAGTCCAAATCTGGATGTCTTTTCCTGCGCTTACAAAATACATCGTTTGCTTTGGCTTGGCGCTGTACCGGAACGAAAGCTTATTGCCGCCTTTTTTAAAACCGCTGTACAACTTCAGTGCTTTAGCCGACGTTTTGCTTCCGGCCGGTTTGTCGTTTAACCTGACATCTGAAAATTGCATGTCTATTGCGTCGATCGAAATGGTGTCGGTCGGTTTTAACACATCAAACAGGTACGTAACCTCTCCTGATACGGTTTGGGTTTCAGGATTAACACGCAAATTAGCGTGAACGGTCTTAAAATCAACTTTTTGGGTTTGCTGCGCAACGATCAGGTTTGCAGCCAAAAGAAAAGCAATGCATATTTTCATGACGGGACGTTTGTCCAAAGTTACAAAGGTTTAACAAAACGGGAAGATTACCTGTTTTCGATTCTGTGATATTAAAAGTATATTCGCCATAACTTCTAACCGGATCCCAATTAAGATGACCGATCTGCTGCAGACACCCATAGAGTACTTAAAAGGCGTTGGTCCTGCGCGTGGCGAGCTGCTGCGCAAAGAACTTGGTATCCACAAGTATGCTGATCTGGTCAATTTTTTTCCAAATCGCTACATCGACCGAACGCGCTATTATAAAATCAACGAGTTGCGGGATAGTGCCGCTGAAGTACAGATCATCGGCAGGATCATCCATATCAAAACCGTCGAACAAAAGCGCGGTAAAAGGCTTGTTGCCACATTCGCCGACGATACAGGCCAGATGGAACTCGTCTGGTTTCAGGGCCATAAATGGATTCGCGAGACGTTGAAACTCAATGTCCCGATGGTAATTTTCGGCAAGTGCACGGTATTCAACAATCTGTTCAATATGGCGCATCCTGAAATGGAACTGCTTACCGAACACGAGCAAAGCCTGCGATCGGCAATGCAGCCGGTTTATCCGTCAACAGAAACCCTTGCAAACCGCGGCATCAGCAACCGGGTAGTAAATAAAATGATGCAGCAGTTGTTTTTGGAAACGCAGGCACTGTTTGCCGAAACGATTCCTGATTTTCTCCGCGCCGAACTCAATCTTATTTCAAAAAAAGCTGCCCTGTTCAATATTCATTTTCCAAAGAGTGCCGACGCATTGTCGAAAGCACAGTTCCGATTGAAGTTCGAGGAACTGTTCTATATCCAGTTGCAGCTGATTACAAAAAACCTGATCCGCAAACATAAAATCAAAGGACATCCGTTTAAGAATGTCGGGCCAAAATTTACCGATTTCTATCAAAATCACCTGCCATTTGAACTGACAAATGCACAGAAACGGGTAATCAAGGAAATTCGGAACGATATGGGAAGCAATGCACAAATGAATCGTCTTTTGCAGGGTGATGTTGGTTCCGGTAAAACAATTGTGGCGCTGATGAGCATGCTTTTGGCGCTTGACAACGGATTTCAAAGTTGTTTGATGGCACCGACCGAAATTCTGGCTAATCAGCATTTTCGCGGAATCTCGGATCTTGCTAAAAACCTGAATATCAATATTAAAATTTTAACAGGTTCAACAAAGACTTCCGATAGAAAAATTATCCATGAAGAACTTGAAAATGGAGCCCTGGACATTATAATCGGAACGCACGCACTGCTTGAAGATAAAGTCCGTTTCAAGAACTTAGGACTTGCGGTGATCGACGAACAACATCGGTTTGGTGTTGAACAGCGGTCGAAACTTTGGAAGAAAAACGAAATTCCGCCTCATGTTCTCGTGATGACCGCCACCCCTATCCCGCGTACGCTCGCAATGAGCCTTTATGGCGACCTTGACATTTCGGTAATCGACGAGCTTCCTCCGGGACGCAAACCAATTCAAACCGTACATCGATTTGATTCCAACCGCCTAAAAGTCTGGAAATTCATAAAAGATGAAATCGCCAAAGGACGACAAATCTATATTGTTTATCCATTGATCCAGGAATCCGAAAAAATGGATTATAAAGACCTGATGGATGGATATGAAAGCATCTCACGTGATTTTCCGCTTCCTCAATACGCAGTCTCAATTGTTCACGGTAAAATGAAACCTGCCGATAAGGATGCCGAAATGGAACGGTTTTCAAAAGGTAAGACCAATATCATGGTTGCGACGACCGTGATTGAAGTCGGCGTCAACATACCAAATGCGAGCGTAATGATAATCGAAAGTGCGGAACGATTCGGATTGTCGCAGCTGCATCAGCTTCGCGGTCGTGTTGGCCGAGGCGCCGAACAGAGTTATTGCATTTTGATGACGTCGCACAAACTTTCGGCCGACAGCAAGACGCGAATGGAAACGATGGTCCGAACAAACGACGGCTTTGAAATTGCCGAAGTCGATTTGAAACTCCGCGGCCCGGGAGACTTGATGGGTACGCAGCAAAGCGGTGTTCTGAATCTTCAAATTGCCGATATCGTTCGTGATCGCGACATCTTAATACTGGCCCGAAATCATGCCTTAAAAATCCTGAAAGCCGACCCGGGATTAACCAAGCCGGAGCATAATTTAATTCGGCTAACCTATTTGGAACTTACAAAAAAGAAAAATATCTGGAATTATATAAGTTAGCTCCTAAAAGTGGCTCAGAACATCAACATGAATTTATACAACATTTGTATGTACAGGTGTTAAATTTAAACTAACTGCCAAAATTTTTGAATTATAAAAAGTAGTTTTGTGCGATTGGTTTTCCAGTCTTTTCGCCATTACAATCATTATCATGAAAATAAAATACATCGTCTACACTGTTCTGACAATTGCGATTGCAGCTTTCATTTTTTATCGCATCAGCGAAAACAAAGACAGTGGAAACCCAACAAATGGTCCCGGTGCAAAAAAAATGCCTTCACGTGTGACAGGAATGATACTGCAGCCGCAACCTTTTGATGAGAATCTTTCCCTTTCCGGATCGCTCGAAGCCAATGAGCAGGTCGATATCCGCAGCGAGGTCTCGGGAGTCGTGGAAAGCATCAATTTTACCGAAGGAAGCAACGTCAAAAAAGGACAAGTTCTTTTTAAAGTCAACGATATCGAACTTCGTGCGCAACTTGCACAAGTGAAGACCGCACAAAATCTTGCCTCAGAAAACGAACGGCGCGCACGTCTTTTACTCGAAAAGGAAGCCATAAGCCAGGAAGAATACGATATTGCACGTGCCGACCTTCAGTCTGCAAAAGCGCAGACCCAACTCATTTCGGCACAACTTGCAAAAACAACCGTCCGCGCCCCATTCGCAGGAAGGATCGGTCTTCGGTCAATATCGAAAGGAACGTATGTCACTCCTACTACTGTAGTGGCGAACCTCGTAAATATGAATCAGGTAAAAATCACCTTTTCAATTCCTGAAAAATATATCGGTAAAATGCAGATCGGATCCACGCTGTCATTTACCACCGCAGGTTCAACCGAAAAGCATACCGCAAAGATTTACGCAATTGAACCACAGGTCGAAGTCGCCACACGAACGCTTCGAATGCGAGCAATCGCTGATAATCCACAAGGGAAATTACTTCCCGGGACATTTGCGAATGTCGAACTTCCGCTTGAACGCGTTACCGATGCTTTACTGGTACCTTCGCAGGTTTTGATACCGATCCAGAACGGAAAGAAAGTTTTCCTCGACCGTGGCGGCATTGCCCGTGAGGTCGTGGTTGAAACCGGGGCACGTACCAACCAGGATGTACTGGTGACATCCGGACTTAAAGCCGGCGACACCGTACTTACAACAGGCGTCATGACATTAAGGGATGGCGCACCGATCCAAGTTACATTGCAAAAATAGCACGGTGAATTCCGCACCAAAAATCCGATTATGAGTTTATCAACCTTAAGCATAAAACGACCGGTACTGACCATCGTGATGAATCTGGCCTTAATCCTTTTCGGGATTATTGGCTACACGTATCTCGGTATCCGTGAGTTTCCGTCAATCGATCCCGCGCAGATATCCGTCCGTACAAATTATTCAGGTGCCAATGCCGATATCATCGAATCGCAAATAACGGAACCACTCGAAAAAGCAATCAATTCGATTGACGGAATCAGGAATATCTCGTCATCGAGTAACCAGGGTTCAAGCAATATCAGCATCGAGTTTAATCTCGACAAGGATCTGGAAGAAGCGGCAAATGATGTTCGTGATAAAGTATCACAGGCCATTAGGAGCCTTCCGCAGGATATCGATGCACCGCCGGTAGTGTCAAAAGCCGACGCCGATTCGCAGCCCATCCTGACGATGACGGTTCAAAGTGACAGCAAAAATGTACTTGAACTTTCTGATTATGCCGATAATGTACTGGCACAGCGGCTTCAAACGATTCCCGGTGTCAGCAGCGTGCAGATTTGGGGACAGCGAAAATATGCGATGCGGCTATGGATCGATCCCGCAAAACTTGCCTCATACGGACTCACAGTGGCCGAAGTCCGCGATGCGCTGAACCGCGAAAATGTTGAATTGCCATCCGGGAAATTAACGGGCGCCAATACCGAACTAACGGTTAAAACACTGGGTAACTTATCGACTGAAGAGGAATTCAACAACATTATCATCCACTCTGATGGCGCAAAAACGGTCCGGCTCAGCGATGTTGGAAGGGCGGCACTCGAAGCTGAAAACCTTGAAACGAAACTGAGCGATTCCGGTCAGCCGATGGTGGGTATGGCGATAATTCCGCAGCCCGGTACAAACTATCTTGAGATTGCCGATGCGTTTTATGAACAATATCAGCAGTTGCAACGTGACCTTCCAAAAGATTTCAAACTCAATGTCGCGATCGATAATACCGTTTTCGTAAAACGGGCAGTAATTGAAGTTGTCGAGACGCTTGCAATTTCAGTTTGTCTTGTAATCCTTATTATTTATCTGTTTTTCAGGAATTGGGCCATTGCATTCAGACCGCTGATTGACATACCGGTATCGCTTATCGCGACATTCTTCATCATGTGGCTTCTTGGATTTTCAATAAATGTTCTGACATTATTGGCGATTGTCCTCGCAACAGGTTTGGTCGTCGACGACGGAATCGTCGTAACCGAAAACATATACAAGAAAGTTGAGGAAGGCATGTCGCCTATCGAAGCCGCAGTAAAAGGATCAAATGAAATCTTTTTTGCAGTAATATCGATATCGGTAACACTGGCAGCGGTGTTCCTTCCGGTAATTTTCCTCGAAGGATTTGTGGGCCGGCTTTTCCGCGAATTCGGTGTTGTGATCGGTGCGGCGGTATTGATTTCGGCATTTGTATCGCTTTCGCTGACGCCAATGTTGAACGCGTACCTTCTCAAGGGCGGCGAGCAGAAAAAAACCAGGTTCTACAACTTCACCGAACCGTATTTTGTCAAAATGAACACCGGCTACGCGGCGTCACTTCAAAAGTTTTTAGGCAGGAAATGGCTTAGTTTTCCGATTCTGGTAGGCTGTATCGGACTAATCGTACTGTTCTTTGGCATATTGAAAAAAGAAACCGCACCCTACGACGACCGGAGTTTCGTTTCGATGAATATCTCGGCACCGGAAGGCGCATCCTATGATTACATGGACCGATTTATGACCGATTTGACCGAATTAATCAACGATTCGGTACCCGAGAAAAAAGTCAGCCTCATCATAACCTCACCGGGCTGGGGCGCCTCATCGGTCAACAGTGGCCGTGCTAATATCGCGCTTGTCGATCCGGGCGACCGCGAAAGATCGCAACATGAAATTGCGGAAGATTTGACGCGATGGATAAAACAGTATCCGGGTGCCCGGGTCAGCGTTTCCGAACAACCGACTATTGCGGTGAACCGTCGTGGAGGAATGCCGATTCAATACATCATCCAGGCAAAAAATTTCCAGAAGCTCGAAGAAAAAATTCCGTTGTTCATGGAAGAAGCAGCGGCAGATCCGACGTTCTCGAATACCGATGTGAACCTGAAATTCAACAAGCCTGAAATTTACGTTACGATCGATCGTGACAAAGCCCAGAGTCTTGGAGTTTCGGTCATCGATGTTGCTCAAACACTCCAGTTGTCGCTAAGCGGACAGCGGTTTGGCTACTTTATGATGAACGGAAAACAATATCAGGTCATGGGTCAGTTCGACAAAAAAGACCGCGATGCGCCGATGGACCTGACATCGATTTTCGTCAAGAATGATGTTGGCGACATGATTCAGCTCGACAATGTCGTAACAATTGAAGAGCGAAGCAGTCCGCCGCAATTATATCACAACAACCGCTATTTGTCGGCTACGGTCTCTGCAAGCCTTGCGCCCGGAAAAAGCATCAGCGACGGGATCGAGGCAATGGAACGGATTAAAGAAAAAACGCTTGACGATACCTTTACCACCGATTTGGGTGGCGAATCACGTGACTTTGTTGAAAGTAATTCGAATACCGCGTTTGCATTCGGACTTGCATTGCTGCTGATTTATCTGATTCTGGCAGCGCAATTTGAAAGTTTCATCGATCCGTTCATTATTATCCTTACCGTTCCGATGGCTGTCGCAGGAGCACTTTTCTCGCTATGGCTGTTCGATCAGACGTGGAATATTTTTAGTCAGATCGGGACAATCATGCTCATCGGACTCGTCACGAAGAACGGAATTTTGATAGTCGAGTTTGCAAACCAGCTTCGCGAGCAGGGTGTATCAAAGTACGAAGCGATCCTGGAGGCATCCGAATCCCGCCTGCGCCCCATACTTATGACAAGTTTGGCGATTGCGCTGGGTGCGTTACCGATTGCATTGTCGCTTGGAGCTGCTTCAACAAGCCGAATTGGAATGGGAGTTGTAATTGTTGGCGGAACTTTGTTCTCGCTGATATTGACGCTGTTTGTTATTCCTGCGATTTACCTGATGTGGTCGCGCGATAAGAAACACCGTCCGGAATTTGACAACATTGCCGAGTATGAAAAATAATAGATACACCGTTTTATTAAAACCGACCACGCTTCTTCGCGTTTGCGTACTGTTGGTCATTGGTCTACTATCTGGTGCTGCCGGGGCGCAGGAAATTCTCACGGTTGAGGAAGCAGTAAAAATCACGCTTGAAAATAATTACGATATCCGGATTGCGTCAAATGACCTGCGGATCGACGAAACAAATGTGACGATAGGAAACGCAGGAATGTTGCCGACTGTAGCAGCTTCGGTGGTCGACAACAACAGTGTGCAGAACAGCTCACAAACGCGTTCCGACGGGACCGTGCTTGCCCTTGACGATGCACGAAACAACAGTCTGAATTATGGCGTTGTTCTCGACTGGACCGTATTCGACGGATTCCGGATGTTTGCCCGTTACGACCAGTTAAAAGAATTTCAAAAACTTGGCGAGGCCGAAAAACAGCTTGTTGTCCTGACCCGCGTTGGCGATGTCATTGCGACCTACTATGATATTGTTCAACAATACCAACAGCTAGCCGCACTCGATTCGACGTTGGTAATTTCACAACAACGTGTCGAGCTCGCTCAAAATCGGTTTGCTATCGGTAAATCGTCCAAACTCGAAGTGCTTAATGCCCAGGTAGATATAAATAGCGATCAAACGGCACTGCTTCGTCAGCGCGAACTGATTGCAAATACCAAAATTGCATTGAATCAGTTGATGGCACGCGATACAAAAATCGACTTTTCCGTAAAAGATGAGTTTAATGTCGATAGAACATTGCTGCTTCCAGCTCTGGAGACGCTCGCACTCAAACAAAATCCGCAGTTGCAGGCGCAACTCATAAACAAACGGATTGCGGAGTTGCAATTGAAACAGGTCAAGGCCGGCCGCTATCCAACCGTGAGTGTCAATACCGGTTACAATTTTGCAGAATCCGAATCAAGCCTCGGGTTTACGTCGCGATCGTCGGCAAAAGGTTTTAATTATGGTTTCAGCGCCCGGCTGAATCTTTTCGATGGTCTCAACCAGCATCGCAACGAACGCGTGGCCAGAATTATGATCGAGAATTCTGAGATCGTTATCGAACAGCAAAATCAGGCATTGCTTGCGCAGTTGGGAACCGCATATCAAACCTATTTAACCAATATCAGCCTGATCGAACTCGAGACCCGAAACGAGGAAATCGCGCGTCAAAACCTCGATATCACGATGGAAAAATTCCGCATCGGAACAATTCCGACAATCGAATTCCGAACTGCTCAGCTCAATCATGTGAATGCAACCGTACGGTTAAGCAACGCACTTTATCAGGCAAAACTCTCAGAAATCACCCTAAAGGAATTGGCGGGTAACCTGTCGCTTCGTTGATCGGTTTTGATTAGATTTGCGCATGATTTCATACAACACCAAAGACTGGTTCACTTTTATATTTCGGTTTCACCGTGGCGATACCTTCCGGAAACTACTACCGATTATGTTCGCAATCGCGATTTATTCGGGGTTGATCGGATTTATGGAAGTGTCGTACTGGCAGCTTTCCGACGCGAGCTACATCAAAAACATCACAATCATGCACGGGATGCTGGGTTTTGTGATCTCGTTGTTACTCGTATTCCGCACCAATACGGCATACGACCGCTGGTGGGAAGGCCGCCGGCTCTGGGGCCAACTCGTGAACAATAGCAGGAATCTCGCAATCAAACTCTCGGCAATCTTACACAATGACGATGATTGTGCATTTTTCAGGAAAATCATTCCACATTATGCGATGGTCTTGCACAGGCATTTAAGTGATGAGGATACGGCAAAGCAACTGTTTGAAGACAGTGATCTGGATGTCGACCATCACAAACATCTTCCGAATCAGGTTGCATTGAAATTATTCCGTAAAATCGACGAAATGTATAAATCGGGTGCGATTTCAGGCGATCAGCTCATCATCCTGAATGCCGAAATGCAATCATTCACCGATATTATGGGCTCATGCGAACGGATCAAAAACACACCCATTCCCTACTCCTACAGCGCGTTCATCAAAAAATTCATTTTCTTCTATGTGATGACGCTTCCGTTCGGATACGCCTTTTCACTTGGCTATCTGGTCATTCCGGTAGTCGTTTTCATTTTCTACGTCCTTGCAAGCCTTGAACTCATTGCCGATGAAATCGAAGATCCGTTCGGTAACGACGAGAATGATCTGCCGACAAGGAAAATTGCCGAAAACATCAAGAAGCACGTCGAGGAGATTCTTTAAGGTGTTTCTTTTTTTTTTTGCAGCTAATCCGGTCTTCCGCTCTATCTTTTACCGCTTAAAGAAAGCAGTAAAAGGATGCCGCTGCAACCCGGGCTGACACAACCCGCTAAGCACAAGCGTCGCACGTCTAAACCTCGCAGGTCTTAAGACCTCGGAGGTTATAATCAAATTGTATTTCACGCATCGGGGCCACGACTCGCAATTCGGCAATCTTCCACTAAATTCGGCTGCTTTTTCTTTCCACTTCCCACGAGCAATGTTTATATTTGCCCGGCATTAAAAATTACTCCCTAAGCATGAAAATATCGTACAACTGGTTAAAACAATTCATAAAAACCGACTGGAAATCTGACGAAACCGCAGCATTGCTAACCGACCTCGGACTTGAAGTTGAAGTGGTCGAGAAATTCCAATCCGTTATAGGCGGACTCGAAGGCGTTGTTGTTGGACATGTTTTGACGTGCGTCCAGCATCCGAATGCCGACCGGCTCAAATTAACCACGGTCGACCTCGGAAGCGGAACCCCGGTACAGATTGTTTGCGGAGCAGCGAATGTTGCGGCGGGTCAAAAGGTTCCTGTAGCGACAATCGGTACGGTGTTGTTTGATAAAGACGGGAATCCGTTTACGATAAAAAAAGGGAAAATCCGCGATCAGGACAGCCACGGAATGATTTGCGCTGAAGATGAACTCGGACTCGGTTCAGGCCACGAAGGCATCATGGTTCTCGATGCCGATTTAAAACCGGGTACTCCTGTTGCTACGGTATTCAAAATCGAGAACGACGAAGTATTTGAAATCGGGCTTACACCAAACCGTGCCGACGCAATGAGCCATTGGGGTGTGGCACGCGACCTTCGCGCGGGATTGCTTCAAAAGAACGTCCACGTCGAATTGATCACGCCATCAGTCAGTAATTTCAGAATTGATAAAAGAACGTTGAAAATAGATGTCAAGGTCGACGATAGTAAACTCGCTCCCAGATATTGCGGTGTAACCATCTCCGGTGTTTCGGTCAAACCATCACCCGAATGGCTGCAAAACCGTTTGCGTTCAATTGGAATTACTCCGAAAAATAATGTCGTCGATGTCACGAATTACGTTCTGCATGAGCTCGGACAGCCGCTCCACGCTTTCGACGCTGCTAAAATCAGCGGTAAATTATCGGTTAAAACCCTCGATGGTGGTACAAAATTTACAACGCTCGACGATATCGAACGCACGCTTCACGAAGAAGATTTGATGATTTGTGACGAGAAAGGTCCGATTGCGATTGCAGGTGTTTTTGGCGGGAAAAGTTCCGGAGTGACCGAGACTACAAATGCGATTTTCCTTGAAAGCGCCTACTTCAATCCGGTATCGGTTAGAAAAACCGCAAAAAGGCATTCACTCAGCACCGACGCATCTTTCCGATTCGAACGTGGAATCGACCCTACAATAACCGAATATGCGCTGAAACGTGCAGCCTTGCTGATACAGGAAGTTGCAGGTGGTGAGATCACATCAGACATTGTCGATATTTATCCGAAGAAAATAGAAGATCACCCGGTGCTGCTGAACTTTGAAAAGGCAGCTAAAATCATTGGACAGGAATTGCCCAAAGAGACAATTAAGAAGATTTTGGTATCACTGGATATCAAGGTCAACAGCATATCCGACGCCGGACTCGGACTCACGGTGCCGGCATACCGTGTCGACGTGCATCGTGAAATTGACGTCATCGAGGAAATCCTTCGCGTATATGGTTATAATAACATCAACTTTACTAAAAAGCTAAACGCGACGGTTTCAAATTCGCCACGAACCGAAGATTATAAAGTTCAAAATATCATCGGAAATCAACTCACATCGCTTGGTTTTCATGAGATGATGGCAAACTCGCTGACCACTCCTGATTATATTTCGCTTTCTGAAATGCTGCAGGAGTCAGCAAACGTAACAATGCTGAATCCGCTAAGCCACGATTTATCGGTGATGCGCCAATCCATGCTGTTCTCGGCGTTGGAAGCGGTTTCATACAACATCAATAGAAGGAATTCCGATTTGAAATTGTTTGAATTCGGAAAGACCTATCATAAATCTGATGCCACAAACACCGAACGCAAACACTTGACGCTCATATCAAGTGGAAACCGGATTTCGGAAAGCTGGACAAATGCGCAGAAGCCATCTGATTTCTTCCTGTTCAAAGGTTTCGTAAACAGTGTGCTTCAGCGATTAGGAATAAGTAAAACCTATTCGGAACCCTTAGTATCGGACGTATTTGCGGAAGGCATCACAATCGTGCAAAACGGAGAGACCGTAGTGGAATTCGGTACAGTCAAAAAGTCGATTTTAAAACATTTTGACATCAAGCAAGAAGTATTTTTCGCCGATTTTAACTGGGATTTGGTGCTGAAATTGATTTCGAACAAAATTCGTTTCCATGAAATTCCGCGTTATCCGCAGGTTCGACGTGATTTGGCATTGCTTGTCGATAAATCGGTGGCCTTTGATGCTATTTACAAAATCGCGCGCCAGACCGAAAAAACGCTTCTCAGGGAAATCAATTTATTTGATGTTTATGAAGGCGCGAATTTGCCCGAAAACAAGAAGTCGTATGCCGTAAGCTTTACGATACAGGACAATACGAAAACATTGACAGATGCACAGGTAGATAAAATAATGCGAAAACTGCGGCAGAACTTTGAAACTGAACTCGGCGCAACCTTACGATAAGGCTCGTTGGCGACGAATTTCAGAATGAATGCCACGAATTCTCACGAATTAACCTAGTCCGCATCAGCAATTAGCTGCAAGGATATTTTAGGGATTATCACGATCAATCCGTTCAGAAATTGATTTGTGGACTTCTTGAAATTGGTGGCGAAAGAACTAAATTAATGATCTCGCTTTTTCCAGGTCTTCCGGTGTATCGATGCCAATGCTGAAGTGCTCTGTTTCGACCATTTTGATCCGCTTGCCATTTTCAAGGTAGCGCAACTGTTCCAGTTTTTCAGATGCTTCGAGCACTCCGATCGGTAATCTGCTGAAATCAGCCAAAGCCTCTTTTCTGAATGCGTATATTCCGATGTGCTGGAAATACCTTCCTTTGTGTCCTTCATCGCGTGGGTACGGAATCACCGATCTTGAAAAGTACAAGGCAAAATTTTCATTGTCGACAACGACCTTGACATTGTTTGGATTTCCGATTTCGTCTCTGCCGGTGATTTCGCGCATCAACGAGCCAAGGTCGATCTTTTTGTTGGTATCATTCCGAAATTCCCGAAGCAGCATTTCCAAAGGCTCTTTGTTGATAAACGGTTCATCGCCCTGAACATTCACGACAATATCGACATCCATATTTGCAATGGCTTCGGCAATACGGTCGCTGCCCGACTCATGAGTGTTGACGCTCATGATCGCTTTCCCACCGTTGTTGATGACTTCGGTAAAAATGATATCGGAATCGGTTGCTACAAAAACGTCATCAAAAAGGCCCGTATTGATTGCCGCTTCAAGCGTTCGCGCAATAATTGTTTTTCCGCCAAGGTCTTCCATCAATTTTCCCGGAAATCGGGTCGAGTCAAATCGGGCTGGGATAACGGCAATAACTTTCATAGCAGTGTTTTCGCTAAGTTAAGAATATTCGGTGAAACTCTCGTCCTTGAATCCAATCAAGTACAGTTTACTTTTGGCTCGGGTCACCGCGGTATAAAGCCATCGCACATAATCGCGGTCGATTCCGTTTGGAAGATAGGGTTGCTCTATGAAAACGGTATCCCATTGGCCGCCCTGCGATTTATGGCAGGTGATCGCATACGAGAATTTGACTTGTAACGCATTGAAATACTCGTTTTCCTTGACTTTCTGAAAACGTTTGTAAGCTGGTTTTTCATCGGCATAATCGAGCATGACTTCCTGATAAAGCTGGTTCGACTGTTCGTAGGTCAGCGAAGGCGATTCGCTCGTGAGTGTATCAAGCAGCAGTACCGTTTCAATCGGATGTTGGTTCGGATAATCGATCATCCTGATCTTGGCCCTGGCGAACTTAAATCCGTATAATTCCTTAATCGAAAATATTTCAAGCACTTCAACAATATCGCCATTCGCAATGAATCCGGCCTCGTCGGTTTCTTTTAGCCAAAAATAATTATTCTTCACCACCATGAGATAATCGCCTGTCGACAGATCGCTTTCCTTATCGAGGATGCGCATGCGAATTTGTTGGTTATACTGATTTGCACGTTTGTTCGACCGAACGATGAACGAAGTGTCTTCGATGCTGAAATTGCTATACGACGAATTGATTGCATCCTGTATGTCGTAGCCATCGGTTAGGCGGACGATATCCTTGAATCCGTTGAGCTCAAATTTAAATTCAGGTATAAAATCGTCTTTAAGTAATTCGCGTAATTCGGTAGCGTTGTGCAGGATACCGGAATTCTCCTCCTGCCGCATCACTTCGTCGAGTTCAATAAACCGCACCTGCTTGTCGTAATTCATTCCGAGTGACATAATATCAAGCGCAGGCGAAATATCAAGCTTTACCGGAGGAAGCTGCGCCGTATCGCCCAGAAGGATCATTTTACAATTTGTACCTGAATATACGTATGAAATCAGGTCATCGAGCAGCGATCCGTTGGCATACATTTTCGAATCGGAGTCACTGTCGGATATCATTGACGATTCGTCTACAATGAAAATCGTATCCTTGTGTTTGTTCTGCTGAAGCGTGAAACTTACGCCACCGCCCGCGCCTTTTTTTGGAAAGTAGATTTTTTTGTGGATCGTATAAGCGGGTTTCTGCGAATAATTGGCAATCACTTTCGCGGCCCGTCCGGTTGGTGCAAGCAAAACGTATTTCTTTCGGATTTCGACCAGATTGTTCACGAT
>JAEYZX010000194.1 GCA_023427845.1 Bacteroidota bacterium | reverse complement strand
AGGATTCCCATCTGCTTTTCATCGATTGTCGAACCGAGTTTCAAAGCAACCGAGTGCGACATGTCCTTCTTACGGGTTTCAGGAATATTTGGATCCTGCATTATTTCGTGTTTCATTTTGAACAACGACGTAAGATGCATCTGTTGCGAATCTGTCAGGTTGACGGCCTCATGTAATTCAAGAACGTCTTTTTTTGCTGCATCTTCGGGCGCCAATGTTGATTCCTGAGCATTTGCAGAGATTGTGAATGCCAGTAAAAAAGTAAATATTGCTGCTAATTTTTTCATGGGAAATTTTTGTATAATGAATCCAAAGCTACTTGAAATTCACCGAAATGTCAAATTTATTTTTTCGCTTTTCGGTCGGCATCCGACTTACGATGCATTTTTTTCATTGCACTGTGTCTAAACTTACGCTGCTTTTCGGAATTTAACTTTTCCCATTTTTCCATTTGTTCGGGCGTCAGGATTGCTTTGACCCGCTGCTTCATTGCGATTTTTTGGTCAAGCATCTGACTTTTCTTTGCAAAACGTTCATCGGCACTCATCTTCGCATTTTTATCCTTCGCTGCTTTGCGTTCTGCCATCGCTGATTCGCGTTTAGCACTTTGTTCAGCGATGATTTTGGCCATCTCTTTTTGTTGTGCCGCTGTCAGGTCGAGTTTGAGCGTCATTTCTTTTAATCGAAGTTCATTCCGCTGCTCGGCGCTCAATTTTTCCATCTTCGGATTTTGTGAATTTCTGTTTTGTTCCTGTGCGATACCCGTCATTCCAACCAGTAACACAATTGCCATCATTAAATTTTTCATTTTCAAATTTTTATTGGTTATGGCATTAAGACATTGATGTTAGGGAAAGGTTTAACGCGGATAATATTTTGGCTGCTTTTTAACAATCCAAAAAAAAGCGCCCCGAAAGACGCTATGTTTTACTGGAGTGGCAGCCTAACCCAAATACTGAACCAGTTTGGTTTCTCCGTCAACGACGACTTTCGTAATGCCATGCCTGGATAATCCTTTCATTGCAGCATCCCATTTTTTTCCGCTCAGTCCCGCCTGAAGCTTAAGCGCATCAAGTGCAAGCGATTTCGTGGTTTTGAGAATTTCGGAAATCAGTTTTTCGTCTTCTGTAAGTTCAACCGCTTTTTTCTCAGGCCGCATTTGCGGGAAAAACAACACTTCCTGTATCGAAGCATTGTTTGTCAGGAACATGATGAGCCTGTCCATCCCGATTCCGAGTCCAGATGTGGGCGGCATCCCGTATTCCAATGCACGAAGGAAATCTTCATCTATAAATTCAGTTGCTTCGTCATCACCGTTCGCGGCCAATTTCAATTGGTGTTCGAAACGTTCGCGCTGATCGATGGGGTCATTGAGTTCTGAATAGGCATTTGCGACTTCTTTTCCGCAGACCATCAATTCAAAACGTTCGGTAAGTTCGGGATTGTCGCGGTGCTGTTTGCAAAGCGGACTCATTTCCTTAGGATAATCGGTAATGAATGTTGGCTGTATGAAATTGCCCTCGCATTTAGCGCCAAAAATCTCATCGATCAACTTTCCTTTACCCATAGTCGCGTCAACTTCAATTCCCATTGATTTGGCAGCGTCGAAAAGTTGCGCTTCCGATTTACCCGAAATATCAAATCCTGTATATTTTTTTATCGCATCGGTCATTGTGACACGCGGATAGGGTGCTTTAAAACTTATCTGTTGTCCGCCGAACGTTGCATCGGCAGAACCGTTTACGGCGATTGCGCAATATTCAAGAAGTTTTTCGGTAAAATCCATCATCCAGTTGTAGTCCTTGTAAGCTACGTAAATTTCCATTGCGGTGAATTCGGGGTTATGAGTGCGGTCCATCCCTTCATTTCGGAAATTTTTGGAAAACTCATAAACACCGTCGAAACCACCAACGATCAGTCTTTTGAGATAAAGTTCGTTTGCGATTCGCATATATAGCGGAATATCTAGCGAGTTGTGATGGGTTACGAACGGCCGGGCAGCAGCGCCACCGGGAATCGATTGTAAAATAGGGGTTTCAACTTCGAGGTAACCTTTCTCATTGAAGAATGTCCGCATTGCGTTGAATAATTTCGTTCGCTTTATGAACGTTTCTTTTACGTTGTCGTTTACGGTGAGGTCTACGTAACGTCGTCGGTATCGTTGTTCAGGATCGGAAAACGCATCGTGGATTATACCATCGGCATCTGTCTTAACAACAGGAAGTGGTCTCAGCGCTTTTGCGAGTACTGTGAGTTCGCTGACATGGATCGAAATTTCGCCTACCTGTGTTTTGAACACGGTTCCCCGCACCCCGATGAAGTCGCCAATGTCAAGCAGTTTTCGAAAAACGGTGTTATACATAGTTTTTTCCTCGTCGTTCGAGATCTCATCACGTGCGATATATACCTGGATACGTCCTTCAGAATCTTTTAACTCGGCGAACGATGCTTTGCCCATTATCCGTTTGCCCATTAGCCGCCCTGCAAGTACGACTTCTTTTCCGTCGAAGCGCTCGAAATTGTTTAAAATATCTTTGGTATGTGCTGTGGTGACAAACTGTTGGGCGGGATACGGTTCGATTCCGATTTCGCGTAATTGAGCCAATGCTTCGCGTCGCAACAATTCCTGTTCTGATAAGGCCATCTGCTTTTTGTTTTAAGAGTGCAAATGTACGGCATCTGTCGGAAAATCACAATGATGATGGCGACTGAAGTTAATGCGGATTACTGCAGTATGTAGGTTGCCGCGAACGGTGTATCTTTGCAATCTTAATTTGCATGAGAAAGCGAAATGAATAAAAGAATATTGATTGCCGACCTTGGAAGCAGGGATTATAAAGCCGCGTGGGACTTCCAGGAAAAATTGTTTTCGGGCATTGTTGATTTGAAAATCCGCAATCGACGTGAAGCGGCTTCGAATGCAACGCCAAATTATTTTTTGTTCGTCGAACATCCTCATGTTTATACGCTGGGTAAAAGTGGTGATCTGTCGAATTTGCTTTTAAACGAAAGTCAATTACATGAGAAAGGCGCCACATTTTATAAGATCAATCGTGGTGGTGATATCACATACCATGGTCCCGGGCAGGTTGTGGGATATCCAATTCTGGATCTTGAAAATTTTTTTACCGATATTCATAAATACCTACGGCTTCTTGAAGAAGTGATTATCCTGACATTGGCCGAATATGGACTGAAATGTACGCGTAGTGCCGGCGAGACAGGGGTCTGGCTCGATGTTGGAACGCCATTCGCGCGAAAGATTTGTGCAATGGGAGTTCGCGCTTCAAGGTGGGTAACGATGCATGGCTTTGCATTGAATGTTAATGCTGATCTGGGTTATTTTGACAATATCATACCGTGTGGAATCCGGGGCAAAGCGGTGACGTCGCTGAATGTTGAGCTCGGCGTGGCGGAAGTGTCGCTTGTTGAGGTCAAGGAAAAAATTCAGAAGCACTTCGAAATACTTTTTGAAGCTCAATTTTCGCCCCTAGGCGATCTGGGTAAGTAAATCATCCTCAAAATCAAGTTCAAATTGTTCCGGCAGCAACCTGAATGTCATTCTATGATATTCGGTTGTTCCGTATTTGCGGATCGCATCGCGATGTTCCTTAGTTGGATACCCTTTGTTCTGTTTCCAGTTATACATAGGATATTGTTGATGGAGCTTGCACATGAATTCATCGCGGTATGTCTTTGCAAGTACCGACGCTGCTGCAATGCTCATGAACTTGCTGTCGCCTTTTATGATGCAGGTGTGCGGAATATTATCGACCGCCTTAAACCGATTCCCGTCGACTATAATATATAAAGGTATAGGCTGCAGTTTTCTTATGCATTCCTGCATTGCCTGAATCGAGGCATTCAGAATATTTATTTCGTCGATGACGTGCGGGTCGAGATGGGTAACCGAATAGCACAAAGCCGCTTTTTCAATAATTGGGCGCAAAAAGTCGCGATCTTTTTCGGTTAACTGTTTCGAATCGTTGAGTAATTCATGTTCAAAATCTTCGGGAAGTATCACTGCTGCGGCAGTTACAGGACCAGCAAGACAACCGCGTCCGGCTTCGTCTGTGCCTGCTTCGTAATGGTATTCGGAAAACTTCCTGGAGAGCATTAAAAAATATTTTTACAAAAATATAAAAACACGCGCAACCTTTCTAAAATAATTACATCTAACCAGTGAGTCTTGTCGCATTATCAATTCCATTGTGCGAACCTTTTTAACAGAAAATAAATTGTATTATTCCGAAGTAATATTTGTTTATTTAAGAATTAATTAAGAAGTTTGCGGAATAACTAACTCAAATAAATTTAATATGAGATCGAAGTTCAAATGGATTTATACGCTATTATTAGCGTTATCAATGCAGTTTTCGTTTGCACAGGAGAAAACTGTCACAGGTGTTGTTTCAGATGCGACAGGACCAATTCCAGGTGCTAATGTGGTTGTTCAAGGAACACAAAGGGGAGTACAGACAGATATTGACGGAAGATATTCCATTACTGCCTCGCAAGGGGATGTATTGGTGTTTTCATACGTTGGTATGACAGACTTTACTGCGACTGTTGGTGCTTCCAATGTCATCAACGCAACCCTTCAGGAGGGAATTGTGTTAGGTGAAGTTGTTGTAACTGCTCTTGGTATCAGACGGAAAGCCGATGCGATTACATCTACCTATGATGTGGTTGACAATGAAGAATTAACGCAGGCGTCGAATCCGAATGCTGTTCAGGCATTGGTCGGAAAGGTGTCGGGTCTTCAGATCAACACTACAAGTAGTAGTCTTACCGGGTCAAGTAGCGTTGTGTTTCGTGGAGCTCGATCTATGACGGGTAATAACCAGGCATTGGTCGTAATTGACGGTGCGATCTCTTCGCTTCAAACGTTTGAGCAAATTCCGCCTGAATTAATAGAAAGCGTAAATGCTATGAAGGGTGCGCAAGGAGCTGCTCTTTATGGTTCTGATGGTGTTAACGGTGTGATCGTTGTTACAACCCGTAGAGGTTCGGTAGGTGAAAAGTTTACCGTTTCAATGACATCATCTGTTGATATCTCTGATATCGCATACCTTCCTAAGAAGCAATTGCGTTACGGACAGGGTTGGGATGGTGATTTCGTAAGTTTCGAAAATGGTTCTTGGGGTCCGGAGTATGATGGATCACTTCAACCAGTTGGTTTGCCTCAGGCAGATGGAACTTTCATCATGGCTCCGTACAGACCAATTGAAGATAACATTAAGGACTTTTTTCGAAAAGGAACAATTTTCCAAAACAATGTAACACTAAGTGGTGGATCTCTTGAAAATGGTTATGCGGTTTTTTCTGCTAACAGGTTGGTTAACGATTTCATCGTAGAAGGAGATCAACTTAAAAGAAATTCATTCTTATTGAAAGCGGGTAAGAAACTTGGAAAATGGTCGGTTGAAGGTAACTTCAACTATATCAGCCAAAGTATCGAAACTACAGGATCTGGATTATATGATGATTTGTTGCAAACTGCGGCTAACGTTCCGGTTTCACAATTTAGCCATGGTATGAACCAGCACCACTGGACTGTTTATTACATGAATCCTTATTGGCTAAGAGATAATGATAGGGATTTTAACAAGCAGGACAAACTTGCGGGTATCGTAACTTTGGGTTATGAATTCAATAAAAACATTAGCGTGAGCTATTTGGCGAACCTAAGGTTGGATATGAGCAACAATGAGTATTATCAGAATGCATATACTGATGAGATCGCGGCGATTTATGGTTCACAAAGTAACAGTGTTCTTTCATCTTATAGCACGGATCAGACATTCCGTCGCAGATTTTATGGTGATTTAATTGTGAACTTTGATTATGATTTGTCGGATGATTTCACATTTAGTGCGAACGTTGGTAACAACATACAAGATGATTTCATTCATCAAAATCAGGCAGGTGGTTCTAACTTAGAGATTCCTGGTGTGTATAACCCTACGAACGCATTGAATCCATACCTTCCGTCGCAGTTGACTAACCGTTATTCGAGGAGTAGAAAATTCAGTTTCTTTGGTCAGGCGACCTTAGATTACAAAGATTATCTCTTCCTGAACGTAACTGCTCGTAATGATTGGACTTCAGTTTTTGATCAAAGCCAAAATAGTTTCTTCTACCCAAGTGCTGGTATCTCGTTTGTAGCTACTGATGCGATTGATGGATTAAAAGGTGATGTGGTGAATTATTTAAAAATTCTTGCTAACTGGACTAAAGTTGGTAATGATTCGCCTGTAGGTGCATACGGAATCAATCAATTGGGTAGCCTTGGACTTGGATATCCATTCAACGATCAAAACTCGTATGTGCAGCAAATTCAGCAAACTTATGGTCTTATCAAGCCTGAGTTCGTAACAACTAGTGAGATCGCAGTAAATTCAGGTTTCTTTGGTGACAGACTAACCCTTGATGCTGCTGCTTATATCACTAAAACTGATGATTTGATTACCCGTATCTCTACAAGTCAGGCTACTGGACTTTTCAGCTTGCTTACAAATATTGGTGAAATGGAAACCAAAGGTTTTGAAATTGATTTAGGTTTCACACCGATTAAGAGTTCGGCAAAAGATGGATTCCGTTGGGATGCAAGCCTTAACTTCACGAAATTTGAAACTACGATCTTAAAGGTTTCTGATGAGGCTGATGAGGTTAACCTACGTCAACCATATTCTTTTGTTGGAATCTATGCAGTAGAAGGAGAAGATTTTCCTTTGATCAAAGGTACTAAGTATGCAAGAGATGAGGAAGGTCGAGTTATTGTCGACATGAATGGTAACCCGCTTGTGGATCCTGCAATGCAAAAATTAGGAAAAGTCAATCCAGACTTCATTTTAGGGATGAGCACTAGCTTTAACTACAAAGGAATCAAATTGGCAGCAACTATGGATTATCGTACC
>JAEYZX010000102.1 GCA_023427845.1 Bacteroidota bacterium | reverse complement strand
GTGTTATCGGAACAGATGCCGACGGTAATCCAATCGTAGCCGGGCCGCTGCCTTTTTTCACGCAATTCGGAGACAACAAGGGTCATAATTTCGGCTTTCAATTGAATATACCCATATTGAACGGGTTTTCTACCAGCAATGCCGTTGCAAGGTCGAACGTGGCTTTGGATCGTTATAAAATCGCCTATTCACAAGCCGAACTGGATCTGGAGCGTAACGTCTATCAAGCGTTCACAGATGCAAAAGGGGCACTGAAAGCATACGAATCGGCAGTCATCGCAGCAGAAGCACGTCAGGAAGCATTTAATTATGCATCCGAAAAATACAATGTCGGAATGATGAATGCATTCGACTTTAATCAGGCGCAGACCTTATTTGCCAATGCGCAGTCGGAAGTAATCCGAGCCAAATACGAATACATATTCAGGGTAAAAGTTGTGGAATTCTATTTTGGGATTCCGATAATCGAAAATTAAAAACAATGTCAAAAAAAACGATTTATTATTTAATTGGTGGGGCGCTCGCCTTAGTAATTTTACTTATTGTACTTGCCAAGACAGGTGTTTTGGGCAACAATAAGAAAGGTACCGAAGTGGAAGTAGCAGCCGTTAATGCAATAACTATCGTTGAAACGGTTTCGGCTACAGGGAAGATCCAGCCCGAAGTTGAGGTTAAAATTTCCTCGGAAGTTTCCGGTGAAATCATCGAACTTCCCGTCAAGGAAGGGCAGCTTGTCAAAAAAGGCGACCTGTTGGTAAAAATCAATCCGGACTTGTATACCTCTGGTTACAATCGCACGATTTCAAACCTATCGGGCACCAAAGCCGGATTAAGCCAGGCAGATGCGCAATTAAAAGAAGCGCAGGCGAATTATAACCGCAACAAAACCCTGTATGATAAAGGCATCATTTCAAAATCGGAGTGGGACAGGATTTTATCTGCGTATGAGGTCGCAAAAGCAAACAAACAATCGGCTTATTACAATGTCCAGAGTGCGGTTGCCACAGTTAATGAAGCAAAAGATAATTTAGGGCGTACGACGATTTATGCGCCGGCCGACGGTACGATTTCACTTTTGAATGTCGAGCTTGGAGAACGTGTACTGGGAACGCAGCAAATGGCGGGAACCGAAATTCTGCGTGTGGCAAACCTTAACAATATGGAGGTTGAAGTGGATGTCAATGAAAATGACATCGTCAAGATTTCGGTCGGAGATTCGGCCGATGTCGAGGTTGATGCCTATCTGAAAAAGAAATTTAAAGGATTGGTGACCGCAATCTCAAATTCTGCCAGCACTGCCCTTACGGCTGATCAGGTGACAAATTTCAAGGTAAAAATCCGTATTCTCAAAGAATCGTATGAAGACCTTGTCGAAGGCAAACCGGCGAGTTATTCTCCATTTCGCCCAGGAATGACCGCAACTGTCGACATAATCACCAAGCGCAAGGATAATGTGCTTGCGGTTCCGATCAGTGCAGTAGTTGTGAAGACCGACACCTCGGCAACTCCTAAGCCAAAAGCGATTCCCGACGCCGATGAGAAAAAGGATCCTACTCCGACTCAGGAAAAGAAAATGGAGTGCGTGTTTGTTAAAGTTGGCGATAGGGCAGAAATCCGCGTTATTACCACAGGCATCCAAGACGATCGAAACATCGAGGTTAAAACCGGTTTGAAAAAAGGCGATGTTGTAATTACAGGACCCTATACCACAGTTACAAAAGAACTTAAATCGGGAGACCTGGTCATGCTAAAGCAAGAGGAGGCTGATGGTACACCCAAGAAAGACGTTAGAAAATAATGTACATCCTGAATATTGAAACGGCGACAAAAAATTGTTCCGTTTCGGTAGCAAAAGACGGTCAGATCGTTGCCATCCGTGAAGTGGCGGAGCAGGGATATTCACATGCCGAAAAACTTCATTTGTTGATCGAGGAAATCTTACGGGAAAGCGGACTTCTTTTCCAGGACCTCAATGCCATAGCAATCAGCCGTGGTCCCGGTTCTTATACCGGATTGCGGATTGGCGTATCGGCAGCAAAAGGATTGAGTTATGCCCTGGAAATCCCGATGATATCTGTGGATACGCTTCAGGTGTTGGCTTCACAGGTTAAAATCGAAAGCGGAGTCATCATACCGATTCTCGATGCGCGGAGGATGGAAGTATATAGCGCCATTTATAATCCGCAACATGAAATTCTTCGCGAAGTAAAAGCTGAGATCATCGATGAAGATTCGTTTTCCGATTTACACGGTGATGTGTATTTCGTTGGCGACGCGGTTCAGAAATGCAAACCATTGCTTTCGAAACCGAACTTTCATTTTATTGAGGATGTAATTTTTCCATCTTCAAACGAAATGGCGACACTTAGCCATGATCTTTTTCTCAAAAAAGAATTTGTCGATACAGCTTATTTCGAACCCTACTATCTAAAGGACTTTCTGATAATTCCTCCTAAAAAGTAATTATTTGACAGGCTCGGTGCCATCGGTAATGTCGGTTATTTTCGACATTTCCTTTACGTATGGCTGAATCGATATTCCGGCATTGTCGAACGAAGCCTTAATATTTTCCAACGTTTCGGCATGCATGCTCCAAAAATCGGCATTAGTTGCCCACGGCCGTACGGCGATGACGATGCTATGGTCGGTTAAACTGGTGACTACAACCGATGGTGCGGGTTCAGCAAGCACTTTTGGATTGCTTTTCAATACATCCATAATCATATTCTTTGCGGTCTGTAAGTTTGTATCGTACGAAACCGCTATTGAAATATCGGCCTTTCGGGTGCTCTCCATTGAATAATTTGTGATATTATCATTTGAGAGTTTTCCGTTGGGAACAAATATGGTCTGGTTGCTTGGCGTTAATAGTTTGGTAACGAAAATCTGTATTTCAGCAACCGTTCCCGATACACCTTGGGCTTCAATATAATCACCAACACGGAAAGGCTTAAATAAGATGATAAGCATACCACCTGCGAAATTCGCAAGCGATCCCTGTAACGACAATCCGATGGCAAGTCCGGCAGCTCCCAAAATTGCCACAAAAGAACTCGACTCGACTCCGAGTTTGGAGATGAACGATATGAAAAGCAACACGCGCATCGCCCAAAGCAGTATATCGGCAAGAAA
>JAEYZX010000043.1 GCA_023427845.1 Bacteroidota bacterium | reverse complement strand
GCTGTAAACCTGCTCCATTTCTACCCAAACCGAATCATTGAACGCAAAGCTTTTGAACTGCAAAGCGTAGGTATCCCAAAATTTACTGTCCGATTTCCTAAAATCAAAGAACTTGCTCTGAATTGTCGCAAGGCGCGGATTGTCTTTTTCTAAATTTATATATCGTAAACGCACTAAAGTGCCGTTTGTTTTAAAATTCTCCTTATTCTGATTGTAATAGGACTCGAGTTCGGCGTCGGAAACGATCGTATCGGTCGATCTTTTGACGATTTGTTCGATATATCCTTTTGAATACAAATCGATTTTATATTGCTGGACCAACTCATCGAACTCTGCTTTTTGGTCCTCGCTCAGATTGATTTCGGCCGCACTGATCAATAACTTTTGGGCAGCCCAACGATCGATGTAGGTTCGTACAATTGCGATGCTGTCCTGTTTTGATGTTCCAGCCGGGACCAGATCTTTGATATCATCCCTGAACAGATAGGCTTCCTCCACCCGGGCCACGGCTTCGGGTTTTGCATCGGGCTTAAAATAAGAGCAGGAAACCGAAAGCAGAAGCAATCCGATTATGGAAAAGCTTTTGCGCATTTACTGATTCAATTGTTTCTTCACGCGTTCGAAGACGTCATGGTGAATATTGATTGAAAATTCCTTTTTAAGGTCGCTTACCCAATTCTCCTCAAGATGCTGCTGATAGTTATTTATGACACGGCCTTTTGCTTCATCAAGCGACTTGGGACCTTCAGGAAGCACATTGTTTACTTTGGCAACGTAATAATAATCACCATCGCGGATGATGCTTGTTACACCTTTTTTGAATTCAAAGTTTTTAGGCAATACATCGTTACCTTCTTCAAAGATGCCGGTGTTTGTCATAACGTTGACAATGCCGTCTGTATTCAGCTTTTCTTTGATGTACTCGACCGATTTATTCTTTTTAAGGAACTTCTGTGCCGATTTTGCAATGTTTTCTTTAGTAGATGAAATCAGGATCACGTCGGCCCGTTTTTTCCAACGGTAGTTTTGGATATTGTTCTGATAAAAATTCCGAAGTCCGAGTGAATCGGTCTTGGACTTTTCCCAGATTTCCTTTTCCATTAAATCGAAAAGCAGAAGGCCATCACGATATTCATCCATTACCGCAGCAAATTCGGGAAATTCACTTTCAAGATTCGCGTTGTAATAGGCTGTAAGCTGTTGGTCAAGAAATTTCTGATATTGATAATCGACGAACTTCGTCACGGGTTTAATGGTGCCTGCGGCTTTTTGATTTGTTTCGATGTATTTCAAAAAATCCTTTGCCGCGACATCATTGGTGCCGACAGTAAACAATGTTCCCGAAAATGTCTCGGGCGCTTTCCATTCGGCTGTATAGACTTTGTCGTTGACTGATTTTGCGATTGCAGTATAGATTTTTTCGTTGCGCCTAACATTGTATTTATTCCTGAGTTTTTCATTCAGCGATTCGGTGATGAGGCGCGAACGTTCGTCTTTGCTTATCCGGTTTTCGAGTTCAGCGCGCATTTCTTCGGCTGATTTTATCGGATGTTTTTCGACAAGTTTTACGATGTGCCATCCGAAAGCGCTTTGGAACGGCTCGGAAACAGGATTTTCTTTTGAAAGTGAAAACGCAACATTTTCAAATTCTTCCGACGACAATTGTCCGGATCCGAAACGATTTAATACACCTCCTTTTGATGATGAAGATTTGTCTTCGGAAAATTGCCGTGCCAGAGTTTCAAAACTTTCGCCCTGCTGCAATTTTTTGTAGATATCGTTTATGGTGTTTTTAGCCTTATCCTTGTCGGCGTCATTCTCATTGGGGTTTAGGATCATAATATGCGCAACAGTGACTTCGCCCCTATTTTCACGGATATCGTCAACCTTTACAATATGATAGCCAAAACGGGTGCGGACCGGCTTTGAGATTTGACCTTTTGGGGTTTTATAAGCAGCCGACTCGAATGGATACACCATTCTGAAAGCCGAGAAGTAGCCGAGGTCACCGCGGTTTTCTTTTGCCGACGGATCTTGTGAATGTTGTAGGGCAAGCGCGCCAAAATCTTCACCTGCGACGGCTTTATTCCGGATGTCGCTTATTTTTTTGTACGCAGCCAGCGTATCCTTGGGACTGGCATTTTCGTCGACGGTAATTAATATGTGCGACGCGCGTATTTCTTTAAGTGACCGCGAATACGCTTCGTCGACCAGTTCTTTGGTAACCTTTGAATCGGTCAGGTAATTTTTTGAGAGTTGCGTGCGATACGTATTCAGTTCATTTTTATAAGCCTCACCATTTTGAAGTCCGAGTTTGTTGGCTTTATTGATTTTCAGCTTGTATCCCACAAATAAGTCGAGATACTGATTCAAGTCTTTTTGCGATTCGTCTTTAACGAGGTCCAGGTTTTTGTTGTAGACCCTTAGAAATTCATCTGTGTAATACGGTTTGTCGTCAATTGTAAACAATACCTCTTTTTTTATGTCCTGTGCAAATACGTGTGCGTTCAGGCAGATTAGCAGACCGAACAACAATTGTTTCATTTTCATTCTTTTAGTATCGCGTTGGTTAGTGTGAGCCCGGCCGATAGATGGCGGAACTACAATCAACAAAAGTAACAATTCAAACACATAATACAAGTTGGGGCAATAGTATTAACAAAAAATTATTAACACAAAATTTTGCTTTTATGGATTGCTGAATTCTCTTATAGTACAGCTATAAGTTATTGCTTAAGAAGTAGTATTTTTGCAGTCCAATTTAGAAATTGATATGAGTTTTTTAGAAGAGATACACAGAAGACGCACATTTGGAATTATATCACACCCCGATGCCGGTAAAACAACCCTTACAGAAAAATTGTTGTTATTTGGCGGTGCCATACAGGAAGCGGGCGCGGTAAAAAACAACAAGATAAAGAAAGGTGCGACTTCCGATTTTATGGAGATCGAGCGTCAACGTGGAATCTCGGTATCAACTTCTGTACTTGCATTTAACTATCGCGGCAAGAAAATCAACATTCTTGATACACCCGGACATAAAGACTTCGCGGAAGACACCTATCGGACGCTGACGGCAGTCGACAGTGTCATTGTGGTGATCGATGTTGCAAAAGGTGTGGAGGAACAGACTGAAAAACTGGTTTCGGTTTGCAGGATGCGGAACATTCCGATGATTGTATTTATAAACAAGCTTGATCGTGAGGGTAAGGACGCATTTGATTTGATGGACGAAGTGGAACAAAAACTGGGTCTTAAGGTTACTCCGCTTAGTTTTCCCATTGGAATGGGCTATGATTTCCAGGGCATATACAATCTTTGGGAAAAGAACATAAACCTATTCAGTGGCGATAGCAGAAAAAACATTGAAGAAACAATTGCATTTTCGGATTTACAGAGTCCGGAACTTGAAAAGATCATTGGCGAAAAGCCAGCCGGCAAACTTCGTGAGGAATTGGAACTCATCGCCGAGGTTTATCCCGAATTTGACCGTGAAGCTTATTTGCAGGGAAATCTGCAGCCGGTATTTTTTGGCTCTGCATTAAACAATTTCGGGGTTCGGGAATTACTGGATTGTTTTATAGAAATTGCGCCGCCGCCGCGGCCAAAAGAATCAGAAACAAGAGTTGTACGGCCAGATGAAGAAAAAATGGCGGGCTTTGTTTTTAAGATTCACGCCAATATGGATCCGAAGCATCGCGACCGCCTGGCATTTGTTAAAATAGTTTCAGGAAAATTTGAGCGCAATAAACCGTACCTTCATGTGCGGCAGAATAAAAACCTGAAATTCTCAAGTCCGAATGCATTCTTCGCCGAAAAGAAAGAAGTCGTCGACGTATCTTATCCCGGTGACATAGTAGGCTTGCATGATACCGGCAACTTCAAAATTGGCGATACACTTACCGAGGGCGAGCATATGAGTTTCAAGGGAATTCCGAGTTTTTCGCCCGAGCATTTCCGCTACATCAATAATGCCGATCCATTAAAATCGAAACAACTTGAAAAAGGAATCGATCAGTTAATGGACGAAGGAGTTGCACAGCTTTTCACATTGGAAATGAATAACCGTAAAGTAATTGGAACTGTAGGTGCGCTTCAGTATGAAGTAATTCAATATCGGCTCGAACATGAATACGGTGCTAAATGTTCATATGAAAATTTCCCCGTTCACAAAGCTTGCTGGGTGAAGCCGGACGATCCCAAAAATGAAGAGTTCAAAGAATTCAAGCGGATCAAACAGAAATTTTTGGCGAAGGACAAATACGACCAATTGGTATTTTTGGCCGACTCCGACTTTACGATTCAGATGACACAAAATAAGTATCCGACGGTTAAATTATTCTTCACATCTGAATTCGATTAAAAAATATTTGTATATTTGAATTAATTAAGCAGCTACGCTATATTAGTAGCTAGTAATCGATTATATTCGCATTTCGTCGAACATTTTAAGTTCATAGCGAAATAAGGGTTATTTTCGCTCCTTAATTATGTAATTTGTTACAAATTTGCTCCATATGAAAAACACGCTACTAAAAATTTACATTTTCAGTTTCTTACTTTTATCTGACTTTATAATATATGCACAGCTTCCTGTTGATGATGAGGACGGAGAATTACAGGACGAAGATCCGGTTGTACCAATCAATGGAAAGTTATTTTGGTTAGCAGTTGCCGGAATATTATTTGCCATTTATACTTTCAGAAAAAGAAAACATATAGAAGTTAAGTAAAGTATCAAACCTTTCGACCGAAAGGTTTTTTTTATGCCTGGTTTTCATGACAGGACATAAAAAAACCACCATGAGGTGGCGGATTACAATGACGGATTCGGTTTATAAATTATACCGTAGTCTGTTCAAAATTCAATGCTTTCTTCATCAATGACTTGCTCAAGATTCGATTCGGCGTCATTCCCAGATTTATAAAGACTTTCTTTCCACTTTCGTCAGATTTCATTTCGTCCTGGTTGGGCCATATTTGTTTACTTCCCATAAACCAAAGTAAAAGTTCCATTTTCGAACTGCTACCGGTCCCGGAAGAAACCTCGGATGACGGACTTCCATTGTTGTCGGCATCTTTGATATCCTGAACTTTATTCTGTCCAAAGACCCCGCCCGTACACATTACCATAAAAACAAGCATTATAAAAGCACGCAATGCCGTATTGCCGGAATTGTTTTTCGATTGAATCGGTAGAAAGTTCGTACTTGAATCTCTTGTCATTTTTCGCATTGTTAAAACACAATGGTCAAAAGTAGAAGTACAGAATCCCGAATAAAAATTTACTCGATAAAGTACGCGAAAACTCGTTCAAGCCTCGATTTCAGCACGATAGCAGTTAAAATAAGTATAATTTGGTATGCTCAAGATCACCAAATAAAAAAAGCCCCACATTACTGTGAGGCCTTTATCTATGAATATAGTTATTAGTTAACTACTTTCTTGGTCACAACTTGATTGTCATTTGATGTGATCTGAACAATCAGTACCTGATTCTCGGCACCCGGATTGATGCTGGTTTCTGATGCGTTCACATTTGCATTCTCAACAAGCAGTCGTCCGCGAATATCAAAAACTTTTACCGATGCCATTACAAGGTTACCGCTATTGATCATAATCGCATCATTTTGCTTGTACACCACTACGCTATTAGCGTTAAACGCAGGATCATTGATACCTAGTGCGCTTTGATACAAAACTTCGAAACGATCGCTAAAGCTACCTGCTTCGGTGGCAAACGTATATGGACTATCTTTAAGGTTGTGCGTCACAGACGTCAGGTTGTCTTTAATAAAGATATCCTGGTCTCCTGCGAACAAACCATCCACTTGAGAGATGCTGATTGAATAAGTTCCGGCAAACGGTGTTTTAAAGTTCAACGGAACAACATCAGCATTGTTAAATGGCAATGAACGACCTTGAATAATGTATTCGTTATTGTCCAAGAATGAAGTAAGTGCAATTCCACCATCGTTGATATATAGTCCGTCGAATTTGTCGTCCACACCTTCGGTTGCCGTTTCAACATATCCGAGCAGCATTTGTCCAAAAGCACCACCTTCATTGGTTAGGTTCAGCCAAATCCTGTGCTTCTCAAGTTCCGGAGTTGTTTGCGCACTATCGGAATTCCTAAAAAATACGTTATGGAAACTTGTATAATTTCGCATAGTGTTATCAAAAAACACACTTGTAGCGCCAGCTTTTGCACGAACTAAAAATCCCTGGCCCGGCAATATAAATCCATTAGGAGCAACACTTGCGGGACCTGCATCAGTAGCAGCTACGCCACCTACGTAATTGTATGAAGCATAATACGTGTTTTGCGCATCGTACGGATCCTCATCAGGATTATTGGTCCTTCTCCAAAAATAAATAGTAGATTGAATATTGGCGACATTGTCTTCAATGAAATCACCTGCAACTAGAACTGACGGATACGGATTTCCTACCATATTTACTCCCAATGCGGCACCAGGTCCATCATCTGAAATAGGTGTCGTAATTGTACCATTGTTTGGAATTCCTTTGAATACACCTAACCATCTTGTAGGAGTTATTGCATCGTGATCGTTTGCAGCCCTGATCAAATAACCCCGTCCCGGTTCAAAAGTAGTAGCAGTAGGATTAACAACAGAAAATGCATTGGATAAAGTATTCAACGTGTAAAAACGATTATTAAGTGTCATAGGTGAAAATTGTTTCAGCGTCTGATCAGCAGTTTCGCCTTCAGAAGTTGGCGAAGACCACATCGTATAATCCAAACGCTTAATCAATGAACTTTCCCTCTCAACCGTAATATCACCTACGTTAGTAGCGGCATTCTGCTGGTAGAGATTACCATTGCTTTTAATGATAAAACCTTCACTTCCTGCATTATTTGTAATGCCGTTTACAACCCTTGCATAACCACCTGCCGAAATAGTAACCACAACATCGGAATTAATAGTTAATGTCTGCGCTATAATATTACCGTGGAGTTCGGAATCAAAATTGGCAGCCATGATTGCAGGTAATGACGGAGTTGGATCGCTTGTCCAGCCACCTTCTGTCCAGACCACAAAAGTTGGCGGAACATCAGTTGTAGTTACCGTAATTGTATTAGAGTAACCAGTCGAGTAGTCATTGACATCGTCCGGGCCCATTACCGCACGAACTCTGTAATAATATGTAGTTTCAGCCATAAGGCCTGAAATTACTTTTGAAGTAGCCGTTGTATACCAGTTATGGTACGGTGCAAGTATATCATTAAATTCTTCATCTACACCAACCACGTATGTTACAAACTGCTCAGGATCAGTAAATGTTATATCGGTACTTACATCTAAACGATACCCTATAGCACCTTCAGACGCTTCCCATATTGCCAAAAATGAATCATCTTCCACATAAATTGCCGCCTGAGCCACAGGTTCAACTAGTTGTTCAGTTTGAAATACTATACTTTCATATCCACCACCCGCAAATTCAGTACATTGATACTGCACATGAAAAATGTACTGTGTGTTCACATCAAGACCACTAACCGTTACGGACGTTCCATTAGTGAATCCTCCGGTTACATAGCCTAAGATAGGATCAGTGTCCATTCCCGGCAAGCCCTCAGTTCGAACTTCAAAATTATATCCTATCCCGCCAAAAGAACCACCGGAATTCCACGAAAAACTAGCTGTAGTCTGCGTAGTAGCAGTTACCGTAAGCGATCCCGGACTTTGGGATTGGCATGTCTGCGACCAACCTGTGAACGTAAACAAACTAAGGAGTATGATTCCTAAAATTTGAGAAACGGAAGATTTTGGGTAAATTATTTTCATTGTTTAAAATTTAATTTTAATATAATTCTCAGCGAACTCGCCAAAAGTACAAAAAACCTTTGGAATCCAGATAATTATTTGACTATAGCACAACTTTTTTAGAGATAACCGCACCGGTATCAGAAGTAATTCTTACAATCAGCACCTGGTGACTGTACTGAAACTCCGGAAGTGAAAGTGTAGCATTATTAATTTCTTTTCGTGAAGTTAGCAGTCTTCCACTGATATCGTAAACATCAACATTTGCAATGTTACCTTCTTTCATTTTGATATTCAGCCCCGAATCATCTCCATAGACTAATACGGCAGAATTAATACCAGCAAACTCACCTATCCCAAGATGCTCGTTAACAAGGATTGAGTAATCTTCTGTTTCACCGTTTGGAAGGTTTTCGCACGGTTCGGCAGCATCGTTACCCGGTGATTGCTGTGTCCTGACCCGCATTTGCGTTGTACCAACTACTGCATTAGCGGGAACTGTAACAACAGCAACTGCACCTGAAGCAACATTAGCACCACCGGTAACAGAACCTAAATTATACATTTCAGAAGCCTCAAAATCGCCATTGCTGTTCCAATCAATCCACGCTGTCGTATAATTAGTTCCTCCAGCAGTGTTCACCATCGCCGAGAGGTTGTAGGTCAAGGTCTGCTCAACCTCGGCCATTGAATTGAAAAACGTATAGGTAGCGTTTGATGTTGTAAAGTTATTGATCGAACTGAACGATACATGCGTAATGCCTACAGGATTAGCTGTATCTGTAGGAGCCTCACAGTAGCAGCCGGGACCGTTCACGATAATTCCGTTGGAAAACGCAGAGTCGGTCGTACTGTTGCAAAATGTTTGTCGTCTGTAATAAGTAGCGGTAGTCTGTGTTCCACTATAGGTAGCACCCATTGCGCCCGGAATATTTGTCCACGGCCCGGAAGTATGGGGTGCCGACTGCCATTGGTAGGATAAGTTTGAAGCCAAATCTCCACCAGAAACCGAAAGCGTAAATGGTGCTCCATCACAATATGGACCTGCGCCAACTACTGTAGTTCCTCCTGTTGGCAGACCATTACAAATTTGCGCCAACGTAAACTGTGCATTTGGACGGGTTCTTCGCTCAAAACCACCCATTTCAGTTTCTCCCGTAAGATCGCAGCCGGCAACTGCAGGACTATCACTAAACAATCCCACAGTCCTGTAATCGCCAAGACCGTATGTTTCCACTTCAACTGCAAAGCTCGTTCCGACTTCGTCGTTGCTTCGGCAAATTTCAACGACAATATGACTTGCGCCATCCCACTCAAAAGGTGTGTCGAGTGTCATTGTGTGCCATCCTGTTGCAGTAATATTTTCAACTGCTCCATAATATACCGTTGTCATGCCTTCTTCAAGTGCAGGTCCAAAAACAGCATTAAAAGTTTGCTTCATCTTAATGGTAACATTTTCAGGCTTTACCGTAAGAGGCACGGCTAACTCCGTGATGTTTATGGCGAACGCAGTAATATATCCGGACATTGCCCCCGCAGCTTCCAGCTCAGGACCGTAATAAATATATTGACTCCGAGAATTTTTATTTACTGTTGCAAATGGTGAAACTCCCAAATCCGCCGATGTATCAGTACCCTCTCCCAGCGTAAAAACATCTTGGGCGGAAACATCAGAAACGGGATATAAAAGCAATGTCGCCAGCAGCGACAAGCACAGTGACGATATTGAATTATTAAAATTGAATGAATTGTTCAGGTTGGGGTAAAAATGCTTCATGTGTATAGATTTGATTTGGACTATTAGCTCTGTTAAAATATAAAGGTAAAAAAATAATGGATTAATAAACAACTTTCTTCGTGATTAAAACATCACCTTCCAGTGTCGTTTGGACTACAAGAACCTGCGTAGACCAGTTTACGTTATCCAAAACCAGGTCGCGGCTTGCGATATCCGATTTCGAAGTAAGCAGTCGCCCACTTAAATCATATACCTTAACATCTTTCAAATTGGCGTTTTGGCTGTTGATGTGAAGGCCAGCAGCTTTTTTATAAACCAACAGTTCGTTACCGCTTAAAACAGTATCGGTACCTAATGCAGACCCACTGTATTTTAACTGGAAGCGTGAATTAAAGGTACCCGCTGCTGTAGTAAAAGTATATTCACCGTCTTTCAAGTTGTGCAATGTTCCGGTAACCAAATCCTCGAGATAGACATCATATTCTGAAAACATCCCATCGAACATAGGCATCGAGACCCTATAAGTTCCGGCAACCGCAGTATTGAATCCCAACGGAATAATGTCACTTACATTAAACGGAAGTGAACGCGCCTGGATACCAAATGCTTCGCCACCAATCAAAGAATAAAATCCTAACGATGTACCCGCCATTGCTTTACCGTCATAACCACGGTCTACACCTTCGGTTGCAACGTTTGAATATCCAACCAATATTTGCTTGAAATGTGTGTTATTTGCAATCTGTAACCAGATTCGGTGCTTCTCAACTGACTGACTGGTTGCTGTTCCTTCGGCAGCACGACCGTCAGTACCTGGTCTGAAAAACTGTGAATTATTGGTCCCACCGATACGCATGTCATTCGTGAAAGTAACATATCCGGGAACGTCCCCGCCTTCGATCATGAAGCTTTGCCCTGCACCTATGTACTGACCCGGAGCTGTAGCCGACGGATTTGAAGGAGGCACTGTACCACCAAATGCGTTAAATGATGCGTAGTCATCGGCATTATAAGCGCTGTACTCGCCATTTCCTCCTGAATATGTCGTACTAACCGCACTTGTGTGTGTCCAATAATACAATGTCCCGGCAAAGAAAGGCGTGTTAAGCTGGTCGTTTATAAATTCCTCAGCATCTATTGCACTTGGATACGGATTTCCAACCAATGCATATTTAGGAGTTTGCAATACAGGCACTTTTACAGTTCCGTTATTGGGAATCCCATCAAATTGTCCGTTGAATACTGTAGGTACGTTTGCTTCCGCAGGAGTTGCCGGTTCAGGAGCACGGATGATATAACCCACACCCGGAACCATCTCATCGGTTGGCTGATGCGCCACCCAGTTCTGAATTGCAGGATTAAAGCTATAAAAATGCGTTCCTTCGGTTCCAATCGCAAAATCAGCAAATGTTGCACCACTTACAGGTGAAGACCAATACGTATAATCATACTGCACCATCGGCTGAGAATTTCTGTGATATTCTATTGTACCTGTATTTTCGCCTTCATACCCAAGCTGGATAAGGTTTGAGCCATCCTGAAACTTAATAACGCCGCCACCATCTACAATCGGACCTGTAAGCGTTAGATCATTTCCTGTTTGAACAATCAATGTGGCACCCGGCTTAACCATGCAAGAACACGCACTGATGTTTTCATCTACGGTATATGTACCATTCTCGATAATAATCGAAGTATCGGAAAATGCCGTAGGCTCGCCATCTGACCATACGCCATTTTCATATTTATTCCATGTTGCACCGTCAACCTTTATTTTAGCCGAAAAGCCTTCCGTGTTCTGAACGTCGTTAGCGCACGACTGTACTCTTCTATAATATCTTTCAGTCATCTCGCGCTTGACCGTAAGTTTTTCTGTATGACTGTCGGGTATTGCCGTCCAGGGCATATTTCCTGTTTCGGACACCTCCCAACGGTATTCAAGGCCCGATACCTTATCGGCACCTGTAACATGTAATTTGACATCCGAACCTAAACAGCCGGTACCTTCATCCTCGACAGCTGCAGATCCCGTAACGCCTTGAGTTGAACAACCATAAGTAAAGCGGATTTCAGGACGCGTATAACGCTCGCTGGAAACCAGACCATAATAATTAGCAGTAGTTTTTAAACTACCAGCAACTGCACTAGGAAGCGAACAGGCATCCTGAACAGGCAATGCAGTGACATCATTATCCCAATTAAAACGTCCGCGCGTTTTCCTACCATCTACATATCGCATTTTTACTGCAAAATTCTCAAGCGCCACATCTCCCGTATTGTCGCTGCAGATCTCAATGATAATGTTATTTTTAGTACTGTCATCCCTATTATAGTAGAAACCTTCACCAAGGTCGATATCGGCCCATCCGGTTGAAGAGATCGTAAACTCGGAAACGGAAACAGTCAACATATCGGTAAAACCACCAGTCTGGTGCATATTGCTGTTGTTGGCCTTGAAATTACTCGCAGCTCCAGCGTTGCAAAGGGTAACTTTTACGGTCATGTTCCTGACCGGGACAAGGCCGGTAGCTCCGAGATTGAGATCAGTAACATAAAAACCGATATGCGTTATGGTTTTATTGCTCATAGAAGCAGGTATCTCGAGTTTCTCATACAGATACTGTACGCGGTTCTTGTTTTTGCCTTTTGCAAACGGCGTAAGGCCATCCTTTGCAAATTCACTTTCGTCGGCTACATCACCATGAGCGATGTGTGCCGGCGTAAGTTGCGCAAACATATTTTCACCACCAAACGCAAAAACCAATAACAGAACAGCCAGTACAAGCTTTCTGAGTTTACCATGCGATACTATTACGCCGGCAAGTGTGGTATTTGAATCAGCAGTTAAAGTAATTTTTTTCATAAGTTCTATCTTATTTTTAAAACGAAGTGGGGCTTCTTTTTTTTCTTCCGCTCGCGCGGTTATCAATTATTAATTAAACCTATTTTACTTGTTTGTTGAAAGCCCGGTTTCCAATTCATCCGACTGATGCATCAGAGGTTTATTCTCGATCGATTGGGGCTTTCAATCTCTCTTCGGGCAAGCTGTTTTTGCATTTTGATTTTCGTTGGCGACCGCCTCTAAAAATCGTGTGGTATTTTTTTATTTATGCAAATAGCTGATTGCGGGAGTAAAAGTAATTCAGCGTTATGCTTATCAACAATATTTTCGATAAACTACCCAGATAGTCGACAAACGTGCATTTCGTCGATGTTTTTCTTAAATTAACACTGCTCTAACAGGTGGAAACCCTGTAAAGAGAACTGTAAAATAAATAACATAAACCATTGGTAAATAACGTGTAGCAACGATTTTTTAACAGATTAAAATCGTTCGCGACCGACTCAATTCTACGCCTCACTCAAACTCAAATACTTTCTTAAATTATTGTTAAACGGCACTACATTTAAGAAGTGCTTTCTGACAGAAAAGCGGGTTCCGGGCATTATACTTACCGGGCGTTTTTGACTAATAAAATCGACGAAATATGTAAACTGTCTCTTACAAAACAGGCACAAATTTTATTGCATAATTCTTCCAACAGCCTCTTTGATCCGATACATTATTACAGAAAAAAAAGGCAAATATGTAATTACAATCTTACATTCCCCGACTATTATCGTTTTAACGAAAAGTGGGAAGTAAATTCTTTTAACTGATTTCGCTCGTAGTATTTGATGCTGAACCAATAGTCGCTTGAAGGCATTGGAGTACCGAGAAATGTGCCGTCCCAGCCTTCGCTTTGAGTACCAAGATGCTTTAATAACCGGCCGTACCTGTCAAAAATAAAAATCTGCGAAGCGGCATCAAGTCCGCCAACTCGCCAAAAATCATTGATTCCGTCGGCATTCGGAGTAAAAAAGTGCGGATAATTGATCACGAGAATATCGGAAACCGTAACGGGTGGCGAGCAGTCATTTGCATCATAAACGGTTATGAAATGCGATCCGGGCGCTACATTTTCAAAAATAGGATTTGCTGTAACAGGTCCATAATCGAGCTGGTACAGATAATTTCCATTACCGGAAGTCAGCACAGTAATTGTTTGATTTTCATCGAAGGCATCCGTAACCGTCCAGTCAATAGTAATCGGTGCCGATTGGTTGATCACCACCTGAATGGATTGCTGCGCTGCACATTCACCTTCATTTGGAGTGAAAACATGCGTACCGTCTAGATCACCATCGATAACAGGCGGTGCCCATGTGCCGGCAATTCCGTTTGGCGAGATCGAAGGCAGCGTCGGAATACTTTCGCCCGAACATATTGAAATATCGCTGAAGCCGGGATCAATTGGTTGAATGACCTCTATTTGGATCGTTTTGGATGATGCACACTGACCGGCATCAGGTGTAAATACATATGCGCCATCGGCAGTATTATTGACCACTGCGGGCCACCAGCTTCCGGAAATCCCATCATTGGATACTGTTGGCAAAACTGGCGCCAGTGTACCCGCACAAAACGGAGCTATGATATCGAATTGAGGCTGCGGACTTGGAGTTACAGTCGTTGTAAGAATCTGCGTGGATGCGCACTGTCCGGGATCCGGAGTAAACGTATAGGTGCCGCTTACAGATGAAGAAACCACAGCAGGCGACCACGATCCGGTTACTCCACTAGGTGAGACCGCAGAAAGTACCGGCGGCGTAGTTCCCGCACAAAATGGCGCTATCGGAGCAAATCCCGGAGTGGAATTACCCAAAACCGTTAGCGATAATGTTACAGGAGTTGCAGAAGTACATTGGCCAGGATCGGGAGTAAACGTATAGGAGCGCGTTCCGACTGATGCAGTCGATACGGCCGGACTCCATGTTCCGGTAATTGGAGGCACGTTTGTAGAAACTTGGGGCAAAACAGGTGCGGGCGAATTCTGGCATACCGGCGCCAACGCATTGAATGTCGGAGTAACCTTAGGAAGAACGGTCACATTTATAGTCTGCGGGCTCGCACATCCACTGGTTGGGGTAAAAACATACGAACCGCTTGCAGTGTTGCTGATTGTTGCTGGCGACCAGGTTCCGGCGACGCCATTTGGAGAAGTATTAGAAAGTACAGGAGCCGTACTGCCGGCACATAAAGGTGCGATGGCGGGAAAGTTTGGTGTGGTCGTGGTTACACATGATGCCGAGCATGTCATGGTTTTTACATTATCGCCACAAATGCCAACCCAGGTTAATGTAAATGCAACGACCTGGCCCGGTAAGAGTCCGTTTACCGTATAATTCGACGGCGAATTGAATGTACCCGTTATTGGCGCGCCGCCATCAATCGTATAGGAATAATGAAACTGACTTTGTCCGGCGTTGTTGAAATCGAACGAGGTGCTGGTTGTAGTAGACCCGTTACAGAATATCCACGGACTGGCAGTAGGCGGAATACATCCCGGGGTTTGAGCAAAATCATCCGCAGATGTGCGTGATACCAATGTTGAATCTGCCTGTGCGATAAGAGACTGGCAGAGCGTCAGTAGCAGGATTAAAAAGCAAATCCTTTTCAGGTTTTTCATTTAGTAGGTTATTGATTTCGTGACAAATATATAGGCTTTGCCAAATAATCGATAAAAAACGTTAAAAAACGCGAATTTTTAGTTAAAATCACCTCATTTTTACAGTATAATCTTACATAAATTCCCAACAAAACGTAGTTCATCGGATAAATGCAACACTTTATCGAGTTAATAATATTGAAATTTTTTGACTTAATCTACAGATGAAAGTTTGTGAAAGTGTGCAGAAAATATTTGTGATTAAATTGAATGAATTTTGTATTTAAGACCTTGGAGGTTTAAGACCTGCGAGGTTGAAAGTTTGTGAAACTATACAGAAAATAGGTGTGGTTAAATTGCGTGATTTTAGTATTTAAGACCTTGGAGGTTTAAGACCTGAGACTGAAAGTTTGTGAAATTATACAGAAATTATGTGTGGTTAAATTGCGTGAATTTAGTATTTAAGACCTTGGAGGTTTAAGACCTGCGAGGTTGAAAATTTGGGAAACTATACAGAAAATATGCGTGATCAAATTGCGTGAATTTAGTATTTAAGACCTTGGAGGTTTAAGACCTGCGAGGTTGTTTGGGAAATCGAACGATAACCCTGAAATCAATACTATCCATTCATAAAAAAAGCCCCTGAAAGGGGCTTTTAATGTTATGCTTGGCCCGTGGGACCAAAGTTGAGCGGAATCGGTGGTTGTTCCGATTCCTTTATATCACCATGAGATGTTTCAAACCTGTGAATGTTCTCACCGAGTGCCTTGAGCAGCCTTTTTGCGTGTTGCGGCGTAAGCACTATTCGTGATTTCACCTTTGCTTTGGGCGTGCCGGGCATGATGCAGACAAAGTCGAGTACGAATTCGGATGACGAATGATTGATAATCGCCAGATTTGAATAAGTGCCTTCTGCCGTTGCTTCATCAAGCTCGATGTTGATCTGTCCCTGAGGTTGTTTTATATCGGCCATAGCTTAATAATTGTATTCTTCTTTGTTAGCCATCATCTCGTTGTAATCTTCTTTAGAACCTACGATCACATTGTCATATTCACGCATACCGGTTCCGGCAGGGATTCTATGTCCAACGATAACGTTTTCTTTAAGACCTTCAAGCGTATCGACTTTTCCTGCAACAGCCGCTTCGTTCAATACTTTCGTTGTTTCCTGGAACGATGCCGCAGAAATAAACGATTTGGTTTGAAGTGAAGCCCTTGTGATACCTTGCAACACCGGCGTAGCGGTAGCGGTAATGACATCACGTGCCTGAACAAGGTTTTTATCGTTACGTTTCAACAACGAATTCTCGTCACGAAGTTCGCGTGGAGAAACGATCTGTCCCGGTTTTAGGTTTTCGGAATCACCTGCATCCTCAACCACTTTCATTCCGTACAACTTATCGTTCTCGACGATAAAGTCTTTTGTATGGATCAATTGGTCTTCCAGGAACAAAGTATCTCCCGGATCCTGAACCTGAACTTTACGCATCATCTGGCGGATCACAACTTCAAAGTGTTTGTCGTTGATTTTTACACCTTGCAAACGGTAAACTTCCTGAATTTCGTTAACCAAATACTGTTGAACAGCAGCCGGCCCTTGGATTCGAAGGATATCGTCTGGGGTAATTGCGCCGTCAGACAATGGAACACCTGCTCTTACGAAGTCATTTTCCTGTACAAGAATCTGGTTCGAAAGTTTTACAAGGTATTTCTTCACTTCACCGAATTTAGATTCGATGATGATCTCACGGTTACCACGTTTGATTTTACCAAACGAAACAACTCCGTCGATTTCCGACACTACTGCCGGGTTTGATGGGTTACGTGCTTCAAGAAGCTCGGTAATTCGTGGAAGTCCTCCCGTGATATCGCCTGCTTTAGACGAACGACGCGGAATCTTGACCAAAATCTTACCTGCCTTGATTTTCTCACCGTTCTCTACCATTAGGTGTGCACCTACCGGAAGGTTGTATGAACGGATCAATTCGCCGTCTTTACCATAGATCAATAAGGTTGGAATCAATTTCTTGTTTCGTGCCTCAGAGATTACTTTTTCCTGGAATCCGGTCTGTTCATCGATCTCAACCTGGAACGATTGTCCCTGCTCAAGATCTTCGTATTCAACTTTACCGGTAAATTCGGAAATAATAACACCGTTATACGGATCCCATTTACAAAGTACTTTTCCTTTTTCGATGATTTCGCCGTCTTTTACAAAGATGCTTGAACCATAAGGAATGTTGTGCGTATTTAGGACAATTCCTGTTTTGACGTCGATCAGTTTCAATTCGGTAGAACGCGAGATCACGATATCGGCAGTATTGCCTTCATTGTCTTCACCTTTAACCGTTTTAAGATCTTCGATTTCAAGACGTCCTGAGAATTTCGCTATAATGCTCGACTCTTCAGAGATGTTACCTGCCGTACCTCCAACGTGGAACGTACGAAGTGTAAGCTGTGTACCCGGTTCCCCAATTGACTGTGCAGCGATTACACCTACGGCCTCCCCTTTTTGCGTCATCTTTCCTGTCGCAAGGTTTCGTCCATAACACTTCGCACAAATTCCTTTCAATGCTTCACATGTAAGCGGTGAACGGACTTCCACTCTTTCGATCGGAGATTCCTGGATTGCACGAACCGCACTTTCGGTAATTTGATCACCACCTTCAACAAGGACTTCGTTTGTCAATGGGTTGATCAGATCCTGAAGCACAACGCGCCCTAAGATTCTTTCGCCCAATGTTTCCACAACTTCCTCGTTCTTTTTAAGTGCCGATACTTCAACGCCACGAAGCGTACCGCAATCTTCCGTATTTACGATAACATCCTGCGAAACGTCGTGCAGCCTACGTGTAAGGTAACCCGCATCGGCCGTTTTAAGAGCCGTATCGGCAAGACCTTTACGAGCACCGTGCGTAGAGATGAAATATTCAAGAATCGAAAGACCTTCCTTAAAGTTCGAAAGGATCGGGTTTTCGATAATCTCCCCACCACCGGCAGTCGATTTTTTAGGTTTTGCCATCAATCCACGCATACCTGTTAGCTGGCGAATCTGTTCTTTCGAACCCCTTGCACCAGAGTCAAGCATCATATATACCGAGTTGAAACCTTGCTGGTCTTCGCGGATGTTCTTCATGGCAAGCTCTGTAAGCATTGCGTTTGTAGATGTCCACACGTCGATGACCTGGTTGTAACGCTCGTTGTTTGTGATAAGACCCATGTTGTAGTTTGCGGAAATTCCTTCCACCTGATCACGGGCATCGGCAATAAGCTCCTGCTTTCTTTCCGGGATGATGATATCACCAAGTGAGAACGACAACCCGCCTTTGAAAGCGAATTTATAACCCATGTCTTTCATGCTGTCAAGGAATGCAGCAGTTGTAGGAACATCGGTTACGCTAAGGATACGCCCGATGATGTCACGAAGGTTTTTCTTCGTAAGTACGTCGTTGATATAACCTGCAGCTTCAGGAACCACTTCATTAAACAATACACGTCCGGCAGTTGTCTGGATGATCTTGTAGACAAGTTCACCATTCTCATTGAAATCCTTGGCGCGGATTTTTACCCTTGCGTTCAATTCCAAACGGCCTTCGTTCAGTGCGATATTTACTTCTTCGGCAGAATAGAATGTCAGGTCTTCACCCAAAATTTTATGCTCCGGAGTCGATAATCTTTCTTTTGTCATATAGTACAGACCCAAAACCATGTCCTGTGAAGGAACAGTGATTGGCGCACCATTTGCCGGGTTGAGGATATTGTGTGACGCAAGCATCAAAAGCTGTGCTTCAAGAATAGCCTCCGGCCCAAGTGGCAAGTGAACCGCCATCTGGTCACCATCAAAATCGGCATTGAATGCCGTACATACCAATGGGTGAAGTTGGATCGCTTTTCCTTCGATAAGTTTTGGCTGGAACGCCTGGATCCCGAGTCGGTGCAAAGTTGGGGCACGGTTCAAAAGAACCGGATGTCCTTTGATCACGTTTTCCAAAATATCCCAAACCACAGGTTCCTTTTTGTCGATGATTTTTTTGGCCGACTTTACCGTTTTAACTATTCCGCGCTCGATAAGCTTGCGGATGACAAACGGCTTGTATAGTTCGGCAGCCATGTCCTTTGGCAAACCGCACTCGTATAATTTCAATTCAGGTCCGACGACAATTACCGAACGGGCCGAATAATCGACACGTTTACCCAAAAGGTTCTGACGGAAACGCCCTTGTTTTCCTTTTAGGGAATCCGAAAGCGATTTCAGCGGACGGTTTGATTCAGTCTTTACAGCAGACGCTTTTCTTGTATTATCGAAAAGTGAATCTACCGATTCCTGCAACATACGCTTCTCGTTACGAAGGATCACTTCAGGAGCTTTGATCTCCATTAGTCGTTTCAAACGGTTATTACGGATAATAACCCTTCTGTACAAATCGTTCAAATCGGATGTCGCAAAACGTCCACCGTCAAGAGGCACCAACGGACGAAGTTCAGGCGGGATCACAGGAATCACTTTCATGATCATCCATTCCGGACGGTTCTCCCGGTTCATGTTCGACTCACGGAACGATTCCACAACCTGAAGTCTTTTCAAAGCTTCGGTTTTACGTTGTTTTGACGTTTCGTTGTTTGCCGAGTGACGCAGGTCATATGACAATGCATCAAGATCGATACGTGCAAGGAGATCCATGATACACTCGGCTCCCATTTTGGCAACGAACTTATTCGGATCGAAATCATCCAAATACTGGTTGTCTGCCGGAAGGGTGTCAAGAATGTTCAAATACTCTTCTTCGGTAAGGAAGTCAAGACGCTGGATTGGTTCACCTTCGGCGTTTTTGGCGATACCCGGCTGGATTACGACATAACGCTCATAATAAATGATCATATCGAGTTTCTTCGATGGAAGACCAAGGATATAACCAATCTTGTTTGGAAGTGAACGGAAGTACCAGATATGCGCGATTGGCACAACAAGGTTGATGTGCCCAACACGGTCACGACGTACTTTCTTTTCGGTAACCTCTACACCACAACGGTCGCAGACGATACCTTTGTAACGAATCCTTTTGTATTTTCCACAGGCACACTCGAAATCCTTTACAGGTCCGAAGATCCTTTCGCAGAAAAGACCATCGCGTTCCGGTTTGTGCGTTCTGTAGTTGATGGTTTCCGGTTTCAGAACTTCACCACGCGATTCAGCGAGGATCGATTCAGGAGAAGCCAGTCCTATCGAGATTTTATCGAACCTTTTTACCGGGTTCTTATCTTTATTATTTCTATTGTTCATCATAGCGACTACTATTGATTTATTGAAATTGTTTTTGAGTTGACGGTCGACAGTTAACGGTTAACAGACTGCTGACCGTCAACTGTAAACAATAAACTATTCTTCCAAACGGATATCTAATCCAAGACCTTTAAGTTCATGCATCAATACATTGAACGATTCAGGTAATCCCGGCTCCGGCATAGACTCTCCCTTAACGATTGCCTCGTAAGATTTTGCCCTTCCGATTACGTCATCCGATTTCACTGTCAGTATCTCACGAAGCGTGCTTGACGCACCATAAGCTTCAAGAGCCCAAACCTCCATCTCCCCGAAACGTTGTCCACCAAACTGCGCCTTACCGCCAAGTGGCTGTTGCGTAATAAGTGAGTACGGTCCGATTGAACGTGCGTGCATTTTATCGTCAACCATGTGTCCGAGTTTCAACATGTAGATAACTCCAACGGTTGCAGGTTGGTGGAAACGCTCACCTGTTCCTCCGTCATACAGATACGTATGTCCGAATCGCGGAATCCCGGCTTCGTCTGTCAACTCGTTGATCTGGTCAAGCGTGGCTCCGTCGAAAATAGGTGTCGCGAATTTGCGTCCTAAATTCTGTCCGGCCCATCCAAGAACAGTCTCGTAAATTTGCCCGATGTTCATACGCGATGGTACCCCAAGAGGGTTCAATACGATATCGACAGGAGTTCCGTCTTCAAGGAATGGCATGTCTTCATGACGAACGATACGTGCAACGATTCCTTTGTTACCGTGACGTCCCGCCATTTTATCACCCACTTTCAGTTTACGTTTCTTTGCGATGTACACTTTTGCAAGTTTCAGGATTCCCGCAGGCAACTCATCACCAACAGTAATCGTGAACTTTTCGCGGCGCAATGCACCCTGTAAATCGTTCAGTTTGATTTTGTAGTTGTGGATAAGGTCGTTTACCAATTTGTTTGTTGGTTCGTCGGCCACCCACTGCCCTTTGCTAAGGTGTGCGAAATCTTCAACTGCATTAAGCATTTTCTGAGTGTATTTCTTGCCTTTTGGCAATACTTCCTCACCCAAATCGTTCATTACGCCTTGCGAAGTTTTTCCGTTTACGATAGCGAAAAGCTTCTCTACCAATTTGTCTTTCAATTCGACGAATTTGGTTTCGAATTCCATTTCAAGCGCGCCCAAATCATCTTTGTCTTTGGTACGTTTGCGTTTATCTTTAACCGCTCTTGCGAACAATTTTTTATCAAGAACGACACCATGTAATGAAGGCGAAGCTTTCAATGAAGCATCTTTCACGTCACCTGCTTTATCCCCGAAGATCGCGCGAAGCAATTTCTCTTCCGGAGTTGGGTCAGATTCTCCTTTTGGTGTAATTTTTCCGATCAGAATATCGCCAGGTTTTACCTCGGCACCGATACGGATCATACCGTTTTCGTCAAGATCTTTCGTTGCTTCCTCCGAAACGTTCGGGATATCGTTGGTAAGTTCTTCGTTACCCAATTTCGTATCACGAACTTCCAAAGAATAATCGTCAACGTGGATCGACGTAAAGATATCATCGCGCACCACTTTTTCAGAAATCACGATCGCATCCTCGAAGTTGTATCCTTTCCACGGCATAAAGGCCACCTTAAGGTTACGGCCAAGGGCCAATTCCCCGTTTTGCGTTGCGTAACCTTCCGAAAGCACCTGTCCTTTTACAACACGGTCTCCTTTTCTTACGATAGGTTTCAGGTTGATAGACGTGCTTTGGTTGGTTTTTCTGAATTTGATCAGGTTGTATGTTTTCTCGTCCGAATCGAAAGAAACCATTCTTTCTTCTTCCGAACGATCGTATTTAATAGTTATGATATTGGCATCAACATATTCGACAGTTCCGTCTCCTTCTGCATTTATCAATACACGGGAATCGGAAGCTACCTGACGCTCAAGGCCAGTTCCAACGATTGGGGCTTCAGGTCGTAACAATGGTACAGCCTGACGCATCATGTTGGATCCCATCAACGCACGGTTCGCATCATCATGTTCAAGGAATGGAATAAGCGATGCCGAAATCGATGCGATCTGGTTTGGAGCCACATCGGTATAGTGAATCTCTGAAGGATCAACAACCGGGAAATCGCCTTCTTCACGGGCAATTACTTTATCTGCAGTGATTTTTCCGCTGTTATCCATCTCGATGTTTGCCTGCGCAATCATTTTGCCTTCTTCTTCTTCGGCGCTAAGGTAAATTGGCGTGGCATCAAGATCTACTTTACCGTTTATTACTTCGCGGTAAGGTGTTTCGATGAATCCCATTCCGTTTACTTTCGCGTAAACTCCGAGTGATGAGATCAAACCAATGTTTGGTCCCTCAGGAGTTTCGATCGGGCAAAGACGGCCATAATGCGTATAGTGAACGTCACGGACCTCGAATCCTGCACGCTCACGTGAGAGTCCGCCAGGCCCAAGTGCAGACAAACGACGCTTGTGCGTGATTTCGGCAAGTGGGTTGGTCTGGTCCATAAACTGCGACAACTGGTTGGTTCCGAAGAACGAGTTGATAACCGACGACAATGTTTTGGCATTGATCAAATCGATTGGAGTAAACACCTCGTTGTCACGAACGTTCATACGCTCACGGATTGTTCTGGCCATACGGGCAAGACCTACACCGAACTGTTGTGACAATTGCTCACCAACGGTACGTACACGACGGTTTGACAAGTGATCGATATCATCAATCTCAGCTTTGGAGTTGATCAATTCGATCAAGTATTTCACGATCGTGATGATGTCTTCTTTTGTAAGAACCTGCTTTTCCATTGGAATATCGAGGTTCAACTTTTTGTTCATTCTGTAACGCCCGACTTCACCTAAGTTGTAACGTTGGTCAGAGAAGAACAATTTATCGATGATACCGCGTGCGGTTTCCTCATCAGGTGGTTCTGCATTACGCAGCTGACGGTAGATATGCTCGACGGCTTCTTTCTCAGAGTTTGTTGGATCTTTCTGCAAAGTATTGTGAATGATGGCATAATCGCCCTGATTCGCATCCTCTTTGTGCAGAAGGATTGATTTTACGTTAGAGTTCACGATCTCTTCAACATTATCCTTATCGATAATGGTGTCGCGATCAAGGATGATCTCGTTACGCTCGATAGAAACTACCTCACCGGTATCCTCATCTACGAAATCCTCATGCCATGTATTCAATACACGTGCGGCGAGTCTTCTACCGACATATTTTTTAAGACCTGTTTTCGAAACTTTGATTTCCTCGGCAAGGTCGAATATTTCAAGGATATCCTTATCGCGTTCGAAACCGATGGCGCGGAATAAAGTCGTAACAGGAAGCTTTTTCTTACGGTCGATATACGCGTACATAACGCTGTTGATATCGGTAGCGAATTCGATCCATGATCCTTTGAACGGGATAACACGTGCCGAATATAATTTGGTTCCATTTGCATGGAAAGACTGTCCAAAGAAAACACCTGGCGATCTGTGCAATTGTGATACAACAACACGTTCAGCACCGTTGATAACAAAAGTACCACTTGGCGTCATATAAGGGATCGTACCTAAATACACATCCTGTACGATAGTTTCAAAATCTTCATGCTCCGGGTCGGTACAATACAGCTTAAGTCGCGCTTTTAAAGGCACGCTGTAGGTAAGGCCTCTCTCTATACATTCCTGAATCGTGTAACGGGGTGGGTCAACAAAATAATCAAGGAATTCCAATACAAATTGATTTCTGGTATCTGTAATTGGAAAGTTTTCCATGAAGGTGTTGTATAAACCTTCGTCGCCTCTTTCGTCTGATTTGGTTTCCAATTGGAAGAAATCCTTAAAAGACTTAACCTGAACATCCAGAAAATCGGGATAGTCAGGAATATTTTTTGTGGAGGCAAAATTCAATCTTTCAGTCTGATTTGTTATCATCAATGGACAAAATTTTGATTTAAAAAAAAGTAATTGTTGTGTAAAACACTGGGTTTTGATACTTTCTTTTATTGTCAGTACATCTTTAAAAATAAACCAAGTATCTGCTTATCTCTTTCTTCGTAATGACTAAAAGGTAATGGGTAATTTCGTTGATAAAATTTCTATGAAATTATTATACGAAAAATGGTTTAGGCCTTTGGACGTCTCCATCCAAGGCCTAAACCTAGTTTTTGCAAGCTAGTGTAACTTATTTAAGCTCAACTACAGCTCCAGCTTCTTCCAAAGATATTTTCAAGCCTTCAGCTTCATCTTTAGTGATGCCTTCTTTAACGTTTGCAGGAGCACCGTCAACTAAGTCTTTTGCTTCTTTCAAACCTAGACCTGTAAGTTCTTTTACAGCTTTAACTACAGCCAATTTAGAAGCACCAGCTTCTTTCAATACAACTGTAAATTCAGTTTGCTCTTCAGCACCAGCTCCAGCGTCACCGCCACCAGCAGCAGGACCGGCAACTACAGCAGCAGCTGCTGGCTCGATACCATACTCATCTTTCAAAATTGTAGCTAGTTCGTTTACTTCTTTAACGGTAAGGTTAACTAGTTGTTCTGCGAATTGTTTCAAATCTGCCATTCTTTCTATCGTTTTTAAATAGTTTGTAAAAAAATATAATTTATTAAGTGCGCGCGTTTTTGGGCTATCCTATTTTTCGGATAACGTTTTAAGAATTCCCGCAAGTTTTCCACCACTTGATTTAAGTGCTGAAACAACGTTTTTAGCAGGCGACTGCAATAGTCCGATGATTTCACCAATAACTTCATCTTTCGATTTAAGTGCGATTAACGCATCAAGTTGATTGTCACCTACAAATACTGCAGAGTGGATGAAAGCACCTTTTAAAACAGGCTTGTCTGATTTTTTACGGAATTCTTTGATGATTTTAGCAGGAGCGTTTCCGTTCTCTGAAATCATTATTGAAGTGTTTCCTGACAAAGTCGATGGCAAATCGCCATAGTCGTTGTCCGAAGCTTCCATTGCTTTCTCAAGCAATGTGTTTTTAACCACTTCCAACTGGATGCCTGCTTTATAGCAAGCTCGTCTTAAGCTTGAAGTAGTCTCTGCATTTAATCCGGAAATGTCTGCCAAATAAACAACATTGGTTCCAGCTAACTGTGCAGTTAAATCTTCAATAACTCTTGATTTTTCTTCTCTGGTCATAATAAAATTGATTAACTACCAATTATACTGCTTTCGGATCTAATGCAATCGCAGGACTCATTGTGCTGGACAAGTGAATGCTTTTGATATACGTACCTTTAGCCGCAGTTGGTTTAAGTTTAAGTAATGTTTGAATGATCTCGTGTGCGTTGTCGACGATTTTGTCGGCGTCGAAAGAAACCCTTCCGATACCTGCGTGAACGATTCCGGTCTTGTCAACTTTAAAGTCGATTTTACCGGCTTTCACTTCTGTAACCGCTTTCGCAACGTCCATAGTAACCGTACCTGTTTTAGGGTTTGGCATAAGACCGCGTGGCCCTAAGACTCTTCCCAATGGTCCAAGTTTACCCATAACGGCAGGCATTGTGATGATCACATCAACATCTGTCCAACCGTCTTTGATTTTTTGAAGGTACTCGTCAAGACCAACGTAATCTGCGCCTGCTGCTTTCGCTTCGGCTTCTTTATCCGGAGTTACAAGTGCAAGAACGCGTACGTCCTTACCGGTTCCGTGAGGAAGCGTTACAACACCTCTTACCATTTGATTTGCCTTACGTGGATCTACACCCAAACGTACTGCGATATCAACAGACTCGTCAAATTTTGCAGAAGCAACTGTTTTGATAAGTGCAGAAGCATCTTTCAGGTTGTACAGTTTGTTCTTCTCAATTTTTGAAGCAGCCTCTTTTTGCTTTTTTGTCAATTTTGCCATGTCTTACGCTTGTTTTAGAGGAGAATCTCCAGTTACAGTTATACCCATAGATCTAGCTGTTCCGGCGATCATGCTCATAGCAGACTCGACAGTGAATGCATTCAAATCAGCCATTTTGTCGTCGGCGATCGTACGGATCTGATCCCATGATACGCTTGCGACTTTCTTACGATTAGGTTCACCGGAACCGGACTTTAGCTTAGCTGCCTCCAATAACTGAACGGCGGCTGGTGGTGTTTTCACGACGAAATCAAAAGACTTGTCTTTGTAAACAGTGATTTGCACTGGGCAAATCTTGCCGGCTTTATCCTGGGTTCTTGCATTAAATTGCTTGCAGAATTCCATGATGTTAACGCCAGCAGCACCTAAAGCAGGTCCAACCGGTGGCGATGGATTCGCAGCACCTCCCTTAACTTGTAGTTTAACTACTTTACTAATCTCTTTAGCCATTGTTTAAAAATTTACAATATTCCGTGGAAGCGAAAAATTGCGGTTTATATAGATGTAACAAATTATACTTTTTCAACCTGCATAAAGCCCAGTTCCAGCGGTGTCTTCCTTCCGAAAATCTTCACCATCACTTCAAGCTTACGCTTATCTTCATTGATTTTCTCAACAGTTCCATTGAATCCGTTGAAAGGACCATCAATTACCTTTATTGTCTCACCGATGTTGAATGGAACAGCGTGGGTATCGGTATTGATAGCCAACTCATCGACTTTTCCTAACATACGGTTTACCTCAGACATTCGCAACGGCACCGGGTCGCCACCTTTCACTTCACCAAGGAATCCGATTACGCTGGTAATGGATTTGATGATGTGCGGTATTTCGCCCGTAAGATTGGCTTCGATCATTACGTATCCCGGAAAGTAGACTTTGTCTTTGGTGATTTTCTTTCCATCACGCACCTGTACGACTTTTTCGGTCGGCACAAGAACCTGTGAAATATAATCACCCATCCCAAGCCGGTTGATCTCGGTCTCTATATAAGCTTTCACCTTATTTTCCTGACCACTTACCGCTCTTACAACATACCATTTCTTTGCATTCGTTTCTGTCATAGCCAAGAATTATTTTAACCATGTAAAGAATCCGGCCAATGCTTCTGCCAATAGCTTATCGACCCCTGCTGTTGCAAGAGCAAAAACAATTGAAAAAACAGCAACTACAATAGTCAGGCGTTGCACTTCAGCCCATTCCGGCCAGGTCACATTTGTTGTTAGTTCCGCAAATGCTTCCGATATATAATTTACAACTTTCATTATAATTTTGTTTTTTGGCACGGGCGGAGGGATTCGAACCCCCATCAACGGTTTTGGAGACCGCTATTCTACCCTTGAACTACGCCCGTTTATTAAAAACCAGCAACATCAATGATGCTGCTGGTTCTAAAAATATTCTTAGAATTATTATTCTAGGATTTCAGTCACCTGACCAGCTCCAACTGTTCTACCACCTTCACGGATAGCAAAACGAAGACCTACGTTCATCGCGATTGGGCTTAACAAGCTAACCTCGATTGTAAGGTTGTCACCAGGCATTACCATCTCTACACCAGCCGGCAAAGTGATAACTCCTGTTACGTCAGTTGTACGTACGTAGAACTGTGGGCGGTAGTTATTGTGGAATGGAGTGTGACGTCCACCTTCTTCTTTTTTCAAGATATAAACCTCTGCTTTGAATTTAGCGTGTGGCTTAACAGATCCTGGCTTGATGATAACCATACCACGTTTGATATCAGACTTATCGATACCACGTAGCAATAGACCTACGTTATCTCCAGCCTCACCACGGTCAAGGATTTTGCGGAACATCTCAACTCCTGTAATTGTAGAAGTCAATTTCTCAGCACCCATACCGATGATTTCAACAGCATCACCTGTGTTAGCAACACCAGTTTCGATACGACCTGTAGCAACGGTTCCACGACCAGTGATCGTAAATACGTCTTCAACTGGCATAAGGAATGGCTTAGCAGTGTCACGCTCCGGCTCTTCGATCCAGTTGTCAACAGCTTCCATCAATTCAAGGATTTTAGGAACCCATGTAGCGTCTCCGTTCAATCCACCTAGGGCAGATCCCTGGATAACCGGTCCGTTATCTCCATCATATTCGTAGAAAGACAATAGGTCTCTGATTTCCATTTCAACAAGCTCCAAAAGCTCAGCATCGTCAACCATGTCCACTTTGTTCATGAATACAACGATTCTTGGAATACCTACCTGACGACCCAAAAGGATGTGCTCACGTGTTTGTGGCATTGGTCCGTCTGTAGCCGCTACAACAAGGATAGCACCGTCCATCTGAGCAGCACCGGTAACCATGTTCTTTACGTAATCCGCGTGACCTGGACAGTCAACGTGTGCATAGTGACGGTTTGCAGTTTCGTACTCTACGTGTGAAGTATTGATAGTAATACCTCTTTCTTTTTCTTCCGGAGCATTATCGATCTGGTCGAAAGATTTTGCTGCATTTTTAGAAAAACCTGCGTCAGTCAAAACTTTTGAGATTGCAGCTGTTAAAGTCGTTTTTCCGTGATCTACGTGTCCAATTGTACCTATGTTTAAGTGCGGTTTGGAACGATTAAAATTCTCCTTTGCCATTTTACTTAGTTTTTAATCTTAGTTATATAATTAGTGTTCAAATTCTTCTAATTGAGCCAATGACGGGAATTGAACCCGTGACCTCTTCCTTACCAAGGAAGCACTCTACCCCTGAGCTACACCGGCAAGAAATTGATTGAAATCTCAAATTTCAATCCTCAAATTCCAAATAGCAGTCGACCCGGCATTTGGAATTTATGTTTTGTATTTATTTCTTTTTGTTCGGATTACCTCGTCTTCGCCGTGATCCGTAAGGGAGAACCCTTGCCAAATTTTTGCTTTCGTCAGATTCCTGAAAGCGAGCTTTTTAGCAAATCCCCACAGGATTACTCGCTGCCGCTCGTGATCCGTAAGGGAGGACCCTTACCAAATTTTTGCTTTCGTCAAATTTCTGAAAGCAGAGCTTTCGAAATTTGCCTCAGCAAAAATTTTGTGGGGAGAGCAGGATTCGAACCTGCGAAGTTCTCACAGCAGATTTACAGTCTGCCCTCGTTGGCCGCTTGAGTATCTCCCCATAATTAATTTCCAGAATTTAAAAGAACAAATCAATAAGCATGGCATCAACCTGCTTTTTGAACCGCGAGATGTCCCGCTCCTTTTGAGCCGATAGAGGGACTCGAACCCACGACCTGCTGATTACAAATCAGCTGCTCTAGCCAACTGAGCTACACCGGCATAAACAATAAAAAAAGTCCGCTATTTCTAACGGACTGCAAATGTATATCATTTTGAATCTTAAACAAAACATTTTTTTAAAAAAAATTCGTATTATGTATGCGCTCTAATTTTTTCTTTTCTCCTGATAAGTAAACGTTCAGCCGACTCAGCTGTTTGTTCCACCGCCTCTTCAAAACTCTTGCATTGCTTCTTGACCATAAAGTCATCGCCCGGCACATTAATTCGGAGTTCCGCAATCTTGTTTTCCTTGTCGCTTGTCTTAACGACTTTCAAAAAGACGTCGGCCGACACTACTTTGTCGTAAAATTTCTCTGCTTTATTCATCCGCTGCTGGATAAATCCGACGAGCTTTCCGTCAACAGCAAAGTTTACTGCATGAACACTTACCTTCATATTCAAAAAATTTTGGTTAAACGAATTGAATTACCGTTGATTCCGCGGATGCGCCTCACCATATACCTTCTTAAGTTCGGATAAACTGCTGTGCGTATAGATTTGGGTCGATGCAAGGCTGGAATGTCCTAATAATTCTTTGACTGAATTTAAATCTGCCCCGTTGTTAAGCATGTGGGTCGCAAACGTATGACGTAGGATATGCGGACTCCGTTTTACCTTTTCCGAGACTTGACTAAAGTAATGATTTATCGTTCGGTAGACAAATGATTCACTGATTTTAACGCCATTGGATGTGACAAATAAATATTCAGGGTCTATCAAATTATCCAACGATGAGCGTTCCTTTAAATACAGCCGTACTTGTTCGGCAATGACGGGCAGTACCGGTACGATCCGTTCCTTATTGCGCTTCCCGAGTACTTTCAGCGTCCGGCCCGATAAATCCACATTGGCGGTCTTTAAATTGATCAGCTCCGTGCGCCGAATTCCCGTTGTATAAAACAGGTCGATCATCAACTTGTCGCGCACGCCGTCAAATCCGTCAGGATATTCTATAAAATTCAACGCATTGTCGACTTCATTTTCCGAAAATGGGATTTGCAAAATCTTCGGTGTCTTGAGCGCTTTATGTTTTGAAAGCGGATTTGCCTTGATTTGTTTGGTCTTAAGAAGAAATTTATAAAACGCCTTTAATGACGAAATTTTCCGGTTTATCGAAGAATTTCCAATTCCGTCGTCGACCATCGACACAATCCAATTCCGAATCATCGGATAACTAACATCTTCAATGCTACACCTATCAAAATTTTCGGATACGAATTCTTCAAATGCAGTAAGATCTGCAATGTATGCGGTAAGCGTATGCGGAGAATAATGCTTCTCCATCTGAAGGTAGTCGCCGAATGCCGCGAGATTATTTTGCATAAAAAAACCGTTAGTACCAAAGATATTACTTTAATGCTAACGGTTAAGTATTTCAAAAATTATTTCTAATTCTCTAGATTGTCCTTCATGTTCTGGATGTAAGCCGCTTTTTGGAATTTCATCCTGTTCTTAACAGAAGGCTTTACGAATGCTTGTCGTGCACGCAACTGACGAACAGTTCCGGTTTTGTCAAACTTTCTTTTATAGCGCTTTAATGCTCTATCGATATTTCTCCGTCTTTAATTGGTATAATTAACATAATATAGACACCTCCTCTCGTTAAGGCTGCAAAGGTAGTTAATAATTGATAATGTACAATTAATAATTGATAATTATTTTTCAAGCCTAATTATCCATTGTCCATTATCAATTGTCAATTATTTTGGGGCGTGCCGGCGATTGATGTTTTGGATCCCGAATATTGTGCATAGCGCCGTCAGGCTTTACGCCATAGTCCTCGCTGTCGCTGCGGGCTGCCGCTTCAATCCTTCACGCAAAGAAGTCTGCAGCTATTTAACCGCCGGCTGATAATTCTGTTTATCGATAATCATCTTCGACAAAATTTCTTTCATGATTTCGGAAGTGCCGCCTCCAATTGGTCCCAATCGGCTGTCACGCATCAAACGCACCAACGGATATTCTTCCATGTAACCGTACCCTCCAAGCATCTGCAGGCAACTATATATAGTGTCATCGGCAACCTTGGTCGATTTCAGTTTTGCCATACTGGCTTCCTTAACCACATATTCCTTTTTATTGAGTCTGGCCACCGCATCATAGTTGAATAACTTACAGTGTGCTACATCGGTGGCATGTTCGACTATCGTATGGCGTAACGCCTGGAACTTGTTTATTGTCTTTCCAAATGCCTCACGGTTTGACATATACTCGATCGTATAATCCAATGCAAATTCAGCCCGCGCGTGGGCATTGACTGCCATGATAAGGCGTTCAAATGCAAAATGCTGCATGATGTACGGAAATCCCTTTCCTTCCTCACCCATTAGATTCGCCGCCGGAATCTCAACATTGTCAAATGCGATTTCAGCCGTATCCGATGCCCTCCAACCCAATTTATCCAATTTTGTTGCCGAAATTCCCTTCAAGCCTGTATCCATCAAGAAAATGCTTATTCCTTTATTTCCGAGTTCCGGGCTGGTTTTGGCAGCAACCACGTAGTAGTCGGCATAAATCCCGTTTGTAATAAATGTTTTTGATCCATTGATGATGTAGCTGTCGCCTTTTCTGACCGCAGTGGTTTTCATTCCCGCAACATCGCTTCCTCCAAAAGGCTCGGTGATGCACAAGGCGCCAATTTTATCGCCGGCAATGCTTGGTGCCAGATAATCCGTTTTGATTCGTTCGTCACCTTCCGCGTTTAAATGCGTCATCGCCAAATAGGCATGTGCCCACATTGCAGCCGCGAAACCTGATGATTTGATTTTTTGAAGTTCTTCCAAAAAAACCACTGTGTAAAATAAATCCAAATTGAGTCCGCCATATGCTTCCGGATAGTTGATTCCGAAAAAGCCCATTTCGCCAAATTTTTTCCAGATAAAACGTTCGATAGTTCCGGTTTTCTCCCATTTCTCAATATGTGGCACTACTTCCTTTTGCAGAAAGTCCTGCAAACTTTTTCTGAACGACTCGTGCTCTTCCGAAAAGTATGTTGAATTCATATATAAAGCTTTTTTGAAATTGTTTTAAAATTCCAAATATAAGGCAATTATTTCTGCTTTCTCGGGTGGCAACCCATTAACTTTGGCCAAATCGGCCGCACTTTTAAAGTCGCCGTTCATACTTCTGTACGTCACGATCTGCTTCGCCAGCGCATACCTAAAATACGGAAAAGCGGCAAGCTCTTTTATCGATGCATCGTTGATCGCAATCTTTTTGATATCTGGCGGGGTTGAAACTTTAAACCCTTCATTCAGCTTTTCTATGACTTCGGGTGACAGTCCCCAAACGTCATTCATCTGTGCCATACTAACGAATCCGCCCAGCGATTGTTTAAATTTCAATATTCTTTCGGAAATCGCGGGACCAATTCCGTATACCTTTATTAAGTCTTCCTGAGTGGCCTGGTTTATATCAATTATGCGAACTTCTTTTGGTGCGGAACGTTGCTGTGCAAAAGATATACTGTTTCCCTTCTGAGTCCATTCAGGAAATTTAAAATAAGGTGCGATCGCATTCAGCAGCGAATCAGATACTTTAGTGACCTGCTGGAATTCTGCGGCTGAGTTAACATACCGGTTCGATTTCCTAAACTCGAGCAAGCGGTCAATTTCGGCAACCGACATCCCTAATGTATATCCTTTAAAATCGGTGATAAAGTTGGGATTGAATGGATAGATCGTACGTTTGGATTCACTTTTAAGAATCTTCAGCGAATCAATTTCCTTTTGGAGTGCAAGCCAACTTTCGTCAGGCTGAGAGGCTTCGGGAGAAATACGTTGCGTTATCACATAATAGCCGATCTGCACCAATACTATTATTGAAAAGAGGCTTAAAATTCCGGTTCGTTGTGTGCGTGTAAAAGAAAAATAATTTTTTAGGCGTGTATTCATGATTGTGGCTTATAAAGTTATAAATCAAAAACGGAACTTCGCTTGGCGCGGATCAAATCCTTTAACCGAAGCCAAAACGCAAGTGTAAGATATACGCCAAACCAAAGTCCGGCGGTAACAAATGAGATATAAATAAAAAACAGCCTGACATTTGCAGCGCGCATGCCCAATCGGTCAGCAAGTCGTGACGAGACCTGAAAGCCATACTTTTCAAAAAAATATTTTAAGTGCAGTACAAATGTCATATAGAATTTTTTACAAAGTTATCCATTTTCAGATTCTTTCAGCAACGATATGCCGATAGCGCAATCAAGGCATTTGCCCTTTGCGCAGTATTCGTTTTTTAATTGCAGCAATGCCTGCGACTCAAAAACATTGGAGCATCTCACACTATGTAAGCCAAATTTATCGACAATAGCATTGGATTCAGGCTTAATTTCAGACAACAAAGCGCCAAGTTCATCCGAATTGTCTTTGCCAATGCTTTGCGCATACGCAAATTTTATCGGAACAACCGTATTCACGATCAACAGGTCGATAAACGATTTTGACAAGGGTTTTCTTTTCGCCGGACTTTCACGGTCAAATTGGTAATGATTTTGCCAATATTTCGAAGCATCAACTTCAAAAATAGAGTACAGGAATTTCGTACTTGAGGCGTCTATGATTTTTGAAAACAGGCTATGGCTTGTTGAATACAGCGCCGCGAACTGCGACAACCTAACTGTCGGGAAATTGTCAGGACGATGTTTGAAGAATTCGACCGTTACGGGTGCAGGCGATGGCAGGTTGTATTTTTGAGCAAGTGTCGTGAAATTATTTTTTAATTCGTGGAAATATGTGTCTTCATTATCGGCAATGAGCAAATTGGCAAAGCCAAACAAAAGCGCCTCAATCCTGGTTTGATTATGACTTTCTTTGCGAACGATTGCAAACGGAATCTGACTTGCTATTTTCATGAAAGCTTCGCCGTTCGTATTTAATCCGAAATTTTTTGCAAGCATGCAAAACAGTACTGCTTCCCAATCCTGGTTTGTTTGTGTCAACAATGATCGGATTGGTTCTATTTTATTCTGCAACCGTTCAAAATACAATCTTTCAAGCCAGTTTTTTAAGAGAAAATCATCTACAGTGCCTAACTGCTTTTCACAGTAAATCCATGATTTGGCCGCGGTTAACGTTTTGAAATTTTCGAGTAGCGTACAGTTGACAAAGTGACGGATCTCAAGAACCGGGATTTCAGTATTGTTCTTTCGGAAAACAGCGGCGTCGTGTTCCCAAACCACATGCAAAATCACATTGTCGTAAGCTGCATCGGTTTCATGGTGATGCGCATACCAATCGGATGATTTGACGTGAATTTCGATATTTCCCGCCCATTTCTGGTTCCCAATTATAAGTTGGGCATTGAAAAAATCAGGACCAGAAAGTTGGAGATAATTTCCGCTATGGATAATAATAATTGGTTCGCGGCGAACCGTAAAGAGATTTGAAGTATCGAACTTCTTGAACTTCCACAGATAATGTAGAAAATCTTCGCGCATTGTGACTGATTTTGTATGGCGTATATACTTCTAAATTACAAAAAATATGTTTCTAAAGTATAATTGACCGTAAAATCAGATGCTTATAAAAGTAAAATTCCACCGCGGCTTGAGGCTCGGGTGGAATCTGAAATGACATTCGGACAGTTATTTAATCGAATTAATGATGTCGTACTTGGTAATGATATGGTGCCTGTTTCCGTCCAATTCCACAAGCACCGCCTGGTTATTATCGGCAAACAATTTTGTCACCTCGTCGATTGGCGTGTGGGCCTGCACGACTGGATACGGCTTGCCCATTACTTCCCGAATTGCTTTTGTTGCAAGGCTCTTATCAGAACCGAAATTTTTAAACAGGTCGGTTTCGTCAATTGAACCGACGAATCCTGTAATATCCATTACCGGAATCTGAGAAATATGGTATTTGCGCATGCGTTCGATTGCATGAGCTACCAACTCTTCTGTACGTACAATTATAAGCGGTTCGTTGATATGGTCTTGAATCGCATCAGCGGCGGTTTTCACCTCGCTGTCGAGATAGCCCTTTTCGCGCATCCAGTCGTCGTTGAACATCTTACCAATATAACGGCTTCCTGAATCATGGAAAAGTACCACGACCACGTCTTCCGGCTTAAAGTGATCCTTAAGCTGCAGCAATCCTTTGATGCATGAACCGGCCGAGTTGCCAACGAATATTCCTTCCTCAAGAGCAATTTTACGCGTATAGATTGCCGCATCCTTATCGGTCACCTTTGTAAAACCGTCAATCAGTGAGAAGTCGACGTTTTTTGGCAGAATGTCCTCACCGATTCCTTCGGTTACATATGAATAGACTTGATTCTCGTCGAATTCACCAGTCTCATGGTATTTCTTGAAAACCGATCCGTAAGTATCCACTCCCCAGACTTTGATATTTGGATTTTTCTCTTTTAGATATTTCGCTACTCCTGATATTGTTCCGCCGGTTCCGACCCCAACAACAAAATGGGTGATTTTCCCGTCGGTCTGTTCCCAGATTTCGGGGCCTGTTTGTTCGTAATGCGCCATTGCATTCGACGGATTGTCATATTGATTTACGTACCATGAATTCGGGGTTTCTTCGCCAAGTCGCTTTGAAACCGAATAGTATGAACGTGGATCTGTTGGTTCCACATCGGTTGGGCACACAACAACTTCGGCACCTACGGCACGGAGTATGTCGACTTTTTCCTTTGATTGTTTATCGCTGATGACGCAGATGAGTTTATATCCTTTTACAATCGCGGCCAACGCCAATCCCATTCCCGTATTGCCGGAAGTCCCTTCGATAATGGTTCCGCCCGGTTTAAGGCGACCGTCAGCTTCGGCATCGGCAATCATTTTTACTGCCATACGATCTTTTACGGAACTCCCCGGATTAAAGGTTTCAACTTTGGCCAGGACGAGTGCATCAATTTCCTTGGTGACTTTGTTTAATTTGACCAATGGTGTATTTCCGATAGTGCCTAAGATATTTTCTGCGTATTTCATAGCGTTTTTTTATAAGAAGTTGCAAAGGTAGGGAATTGGAGGCACTTTTTTCAAGGAACAAGGTTGGATAGGTAAAAGGCAAGAGATTACAGCGTTAGCCGGAAGCATCGATTAAGCATTGCATCGGTAACTTCTGACCCGCATCAATGCGTGAAGGATGGAAGCAGCATCCTTTTTAGCGTCGAAGCAAGCTAAAAAGATACCGCGTACAGCCTGACGGCAGATAAAACAGGATTTATGGACGAATGATGATTGCCGGCACGCCCAACTACTGGAAGAAATTCCACACCAGCCCGAATCGGATAAGGAAGTCGCGGTACGGATAATTTGGGGCCGAATAAAATGTATTGCCGGTCATTGCCGAATTGAAGTGTTCGGCCTTTAAGAAAATGCGGGTTTGCCGAATGCGGGCGTTCACAAAAAAATCGACCATTGGGAAATTTCCGATCTTGCGTTCGTCCTGGACAAATAGTTCTCCGATTACCGGGTTATAATCGTTTGCATAATATTCAGTAAAATAATTCAGCGTTACCCCGGTTTGCAGAAATAGCGCGCGTTTAAAAAAGTAATCCGAAAAATAAAGTGTGTTCCGTGTTACAATTTCAGGAACATTCACAATATTGGCCTGCTGATCGACCTGCTGATACAGGACTGTATTATCGAGTGCGAATTTGCCGTATTTAAACTCCCGGCCAATCTTGACCGACAGATAATTGATGGGGTCGCCATATTGCTTAGGAGTGACAATCTGGAACGGCTCGACCGCGTCATTACTGAAATAAAGCAAGTCGTTATAATTTGCAATCTGCGCGGAGGCCGTAAGCCACAGTGTATTGGCATTTATTGTAATCTTATTGATCTTTTCGTTATTGAAATCATTGTACCAATTGTATTCGACATAGGCGCTTTGGTGCAGATTATATAGAAGGTCGGGCAGTTTGTTGATGTGCTGATATTGGAACGAAATACTGTTTTTGTCATCCAATTGGAAATTGAGTTTTCCGCTAAGATTTGACATCGAATGATCTGAAATCGAATTTGAGATCAGGAAATTGCCGCGCCACCTGTTCTTGCGGTACTCATATTGTGCGCCGACGCTGTTGATCTGGTCGTTGAGCGCGCCAACAATAGGGCCGTCGGGCATTACAATGATTTTGTTATAAAAATAATTGTAACGGTAATCTTCAATAAAAAAGGTAAATTTTCCGAGGAGGCTGTTTTCATAAACAGCGCCGGCTTTGTTGTACATCCGGTTATAGCGTACCTGGTCGTTTATCCCGGCAACCTGGTAAGCAGGACCGAAGCGCTGTATCGGCCCGGTCTCTTCCCCGAGGCTGCTCGTAAGCGTTTGTTGATTGAATTCAAAATATTTATACTCAAAATTCAGCTGATGCGTTACATAAAGGTTGTTATTACCTGCCAGTCGGTTTATCCTAAACATATGATCGACAAACGCACGTTTGCCATTGAGCATGGTTTTGGCATCGGTAAAGAAAACGTTGAGCCGCGCACGGTCTTTGAAGTCCTCATCACCACTTTCAAAATCTTCAATATTGGTGATGCCGCCATTTTCGCCATTCAGTAGATCCTGGCCGGTAAAGTGGGCATTGGCTACGTATCGCTGGTCTGCAGTATGGTAGCTTGTCGTAAATCTGAAGTTTCCTGCACTTGTAAGTTGATTGATGTACTTGCCTATCGATCGTAGGCCTTTGTATGCGATTGAAAAATTAAATTGTTCGGAAGTGTTCAGTGTTATAAAGGCATCGAGTGACTGCCCTTGTTCCATTACGGTTTTAAAATAGAGTTCGGTTAAGGGAGTTGCAACGCTATAGTAGTTGATGTCGTCGACCTCAAGATAGTTAAATTGCTTTGCATGATAGCCAAACTCCGGATAGGGAGAATGTTCTACATGGGCGAAATCAAGTATGTTGTAGGTTTGACCTTCATTTGAAAATGGCAAAAGCCCGAAACTGTCTTTTCGGAGATAGTTGAATTTATATTCCTTCTGTATGGAAAGTGATGTGTCGAGGAACGTAGTATCACGTTCTAAAGTTATAATCCTGTACTGATCGATTGCTGCACGCTTTGTAGTATCGGCAGCTTTGGGAGCCAGTGAAGGCCTTTCAGGTTCCTCTGATTCGGAATCCGGCGTAACCTGGGCAGTCAGCACTGCGGAAAAAAGAAAAAAAATGACAGAAAGAAAACGCTTCATACGATTTTGGTTAAAACAAAGATAAAATATTACCGTTGCTAAAATTGCCAAATAAAAACAAAAAAAGGCTGCCGAAAACGGCAGCCTTAATATAAATAAACGAACTCAGTATTATCTGATATTTCTTGTACCAGCGAAAGAGAATCTTCCAGACGCAAGAACTTCTCCGTCTTCTGTTTCAAGAACATAAGTATCACCGGTCTTGATCAACAAAGCAGCAAGGGTTTCACCGCCTGCCATACCGTTTCCACCTGAAGCAGTACTGTTGGTCATATAATCCAATGTGATGGTTTCTGACCACACACCAAATTTAGAAACCGTAAGTTCTACAGGTACAACAGCAGGAGTTGCAGGCTGCGCACCTCTGGCATACAAATCAGCAAAGATGTAGTAGGTACCGTCAGCTAAGTTTTCCAACTCAACGTACTCTGAATACTCACCAGCATAACCAGCTCCGTTAGTAATGTCGTTTAGATTGGAATCAAAAACGTACAGGTCAAAATCAAAATCACGGTACGGACCTTCGTGAAGTGTTCCGTACGAGTCATAGAAATCACCTGCCCAAGTTAAACTGATTCCGATATCATTACTCACATAATCAGAAATCGCGATATTAAGTCTTTGCGAATCTTCCGCAAAATTAACCAGCATATTGCCCGCAGGTCTGATAGCCAAAACAAGGTTTTCAGTTCCTTCGATCATCAAATCACGATCAAGAGTGATAGTGAAAGTATGTGAAGTAGCAAATGCAGGGAAAACCATCATATACCCTATTGGACCAGATTGATCACTGTCGATGAGACTGGTTTCAGTTCCGTCAGCGACAAAGTCCCTGAAAGAAGCCTGGCTTTCATCTCCAACAACCTCCAACTTAAAAGTGGCATTATTGGCGATCGGCCTGTCAGTAGTCATGGTAAAAGTAACCTCATCTCCTTCAACGCCGCTCAATGTAGCGCTCTCAAGGGTAAGAATAGGTTTCTCACCCCTTGTGTCAATCAAGGTATCGTTATCATCTTCACACGATACCAACGTAGCGCTGGCAACGAATAAGGCAATACCCCACTTTAAATATTTTCTCATAATAGATTAACTTTTTTAAATTAGTTTTTTGTAAATGTAAGGTATGTAAAGTACGTTGTACCGCCACCAACAACAAGGTCGATTTCAAATGTGCTTGCATCACTGTCGATAACTTGACCAGAACCATTTACAGAATTGCTATAGTAATTGAACAAGTTTTGCGGTGCCATTGTAATTTCGCCACAAACATCTTCGAAAATGAAACCATAAGAAGGCAAGCCTGCAGGACTCTCATTAACTCCTAGGTATGGAGGCGTGTGCGCTGTGCTAAACGTGTTGGTACCAACCATGGTAATCACATCCTGATAAGTTGTACCCGCACCCAGTGTTGAGCCAGGTCCACGTGTTACCGTGTAAGAACCTGTCTGAATCTGAGAAACGCAACCAACGAAATTCACGGTAGCTTGCTGATACTGATGACCAACAACTACGCCTTCGTCAGATGAACTCAATTGAAGTACCAATTTCGTAGCTTCGGTTGGATTTAAACTTCCAGTATTCACCACTACAGGAATCATCGCAAAATCGGATCCAGCAGGAATCGTAACCGATCCTGAGTTGTTTGCAAAAGTGAATTCCTGACCTTCAACAGCAGTAGACTGCGTCATATCGACGGAATAATTGACGACAATATCAGAACTGGATAGTTGTCCGTTACCAAGTCCAACAAGTGTTACAGGTACTTCAATAGTTACCGGTCCTATATCTTCAAAGTAAGTAACATTGGTTACCGCCTGTTGAAAACCTACAATTTTATCTCCGGTCAATTGATCTCCGAGAAGTCTATCCTCTTCTGAACATGAGAACAGTCCGAAGGCCAAGGCCGAAAGCATTAATAATTTTTTCATAGTGTTAATTTTAATAATTAATAGTTATTGTCTCCAAAACGGTCCAGTTGCAAATACATCTGCAGTAGTTTGCGGCGGTACGTTTGATGAATTCGCAACGTACTCAGAATTTGGATACATCAAACGTAGTGGACGACCAACACCTCCATTTGTAAGTGGCAGTGGCGTTTCAGGGAATCCTGTTCTGTTATAATCGATCCAGCTTTCGTGAGCGTTAACACTCATTAAAGCTACCCACTTCTGGTACATGATTGCCTCAAGTTTGTTTGCAGAAGCAGTCCATCCTTTGCCAGGGAATCCATTAATGTTAGTTAGGTAAGCGGCAAAACCAGTTGCGCCAAGGCGTGTAAACGAAGCTTCAATACCTTCTTCCCACAATGTTTCCGCATCATAACCGGCAAAATGTCCAGGATATTTCAATGCAGCTTCAGACAATAAAAATTTAGCTTCGCTAAGTGTCATTACATAACCATCCATTGCCGAACCTACGCTGGCGTCAGTGCCCACAGGAACAGGAACAATTGCAGGCCCTAGGAATGAAGGGTTGTCTGGCGCAGTTATAGCGTCTTCGCCCTGTTCGATTCCAACCACATTTCCACCAGATAATGGAGCCCAAAGTCTAGGTCTTCTTGGATCAGCAGTCGAGTTCAATTGCTCAGCAACATGTGCAGTAGCCGTAATCAAGTTACGATTCGTAGTAGGCTGTCCAGCAATCGTATAACCATACCATCCATAAAACGGATTCTGGCTGGTTGTACTTGCAGTTGAATACCCAGGATTAATAGTTACATCCTCGTTAACATAGGCAACACCTTGAAGTTCAGTCAATTTTTCATTGATATACGTTTGGGTATCAGCATCAGTCAACCCAGATTGACGAATTAGCAATCGCAGTTTGATTGTGTTCGCAAAGCGAACCCATCCAGCCATATCTCCATTCATCATCACATCTTCAGTTCCAACAACCATGTCAGCGTTGTCTGCACCTTCGATCAGAGCAATTGCTTCATCCAAGTTTGTATAAAGATCACGATAAATTTGTCGATCATCATCGTATGAAGGATAAAGATTAGCTTGTCCCAAAAATGCTTCAGTGTAAGGAACATCTCCGTACATGTCAACTATATATTGCATGTAAAAGCTTTTCAAAATCCTTGCAATTGCTTTGTGATTATCAAAATCTTCGCTTTCATAATCCATGATCAACTGGAAGTTGGCAACACCTCGGTACGTCCATCCCCAAATATCATCGTAGAACGCCGAAGTAATTGTACCACGATATTCATCGCTGAAAGGATTCGTGACGTTGTTCGAGTTTCCAGCCCAGCTATTCATCATCAGGTTACCAAGCTGGTTCATATTGTTTGAACGAACAGAGGTTTCAAAATTCTGATTGTCACCAGTGATCGATCTAAAAGTCATTGTCTGAGCTGCAGACAATCGCTGATTAGGCGGGATTTGGTCCAAAGTAGGAGTATTTGGACTATCGTTCACATCTAAATAATCGCTGCACGAAGTGGCAAGCAACATTATACTAGCTGTAAATAAATATACAATGTTTTTTTTCATAATAATTTTTAATTAAAAAGTTAAGTTCACAGAGAAACCATACGATTTTTGTACAGGATATCTGTCAGTAAAGGCTAAACCTTGACCTGTTTGTGTCGATGTTTCACCAGTTTCCGGATCATTGTAGAACCTGTTCTGCTCAGGCAACCAAGTAAACAAGTTACGGCCCTGTACACCGAAAGTTACAGTACTTAATCCTGTTCTATCCAAATACTTAGACGGTAACGAATAGCTCAATGCAATCTCTCTTAATTTAAATGCAGTAGCATCAATTACAAGGTTTTCCCCTGTTGTTGAATAGTAACTACCATAGTAGTTGATAAAGTTCGAAACAGCACCACCACCTGTTACAATTGACGTATTTGGCACATAAGTTCCAGTTGTCTCGTCAAGATAAACTGAGTTTGGCATAATGAAACCGCCACGGTTTTCTGCAGACTCGATCAACTGACCTGTCCATGAAAGATTTCTCTTAACGTCAGAGTAAAAT
>JAEYZX010000076.1 GCA_023427845.1 Bacteroidota bacterium | reverse complement strand
AGTTCGACCCGCGCAATATCCTTTAGGTAAACCGGTGCGCCATTGACGGCCGACTTTACGATAATATTGCGGAATTCTTCCTCGGTATCTAAATCACCATCAAGTATGACGGGATATTCAAATGTCTGATTGTTCATTTGTGGAGGGCCACCTACACTTCCTCCGGGCATCCTGGTATTCTGTTCCTGAATGGCTGCAGAAACCTGCGCAGGGGTAATTCCCAAACTCGACATCTTTGCGGCGTCCATCCACACACGCATACTGATCGGTTGTCCGAATGCCATTACATCGCCAACACCCTCCACGCGCAGCAACGCATCCTTTACATATATGTTCGAATAATTGGCTAAAAATTTCTGATCGTAGGTCCCATTTGGCGAAATCAATCCCAAGACCATCAACATATCGGTGTTGGCCTTTTTCGTCGTTACCCCTAACCTTCGTACGGGTTCAGGCAATGACGGCTCGGCAATCCCTACCCTGTTCTGCACATCAAGCGCAGCAATATCAATGTCGGTTCCTACTTCAAATGTTACGGTAATTGTGGACCGCCCATCGGAAGTACTCGACGACGTAATGTATTTCATGCCGGGAGTTCCGTTGATCTGGCTCTCGATAGGCGTTGTCACGGTCTGCTCTACCGTTTGGGCATCGGCGCCTGTGTAATTGGCTGTTACGGTAACCGTTGGCGGAGCAATGCTGGGATATTGACTGATTGGCAAACCTGTCAGAACAAGGGTACCCACAAGAACAATAAGTATTGAGATGACGATGGCCATGGCCGGTCGCCTGATAAAAATATCTGATATCATGTTGCTGTATTAGGTGTTATTTTGTTGGAGCGGGTTCTTTTTCGCTTCCTGCACCATTTGCCGAAGCGGGTGTAGCTGGTTGTACCACCGAGCCGGGGCGAAGTTTCATAATTCCATCCGAAACGATGGTCTCGCCTTCTCTCAGGCCTTCTGTAATTACGATCCGATCCTGTACCTGGTTGCCGAGCACCACCGTCCGCTGTTCAACTTTGCTGCTGTCGCCCACTACAAATACCGAGTAGGTTCCCAATTGCTCGGATACCGCTTTATGCGGGATTATTACTTGAGGCTGGTCGGCTATATTTCGCACCAGTACGTTGCAGGTCATTCCGGCAATCAAAACTCCTGATGGATTTGGATAGCTTATCCTGACGGTAATGGTTCCGGTTCCCGGGTCGACCGCTCGGTCGATTGCCACTACGCTGCCGAAAATTGGATATTGTTTCCCGTTTTGTTCAATACTGAATACAGAATCTTTCACTGCTTTAGCGGCATCTTTTTGCAGTTCGACAAACCTTTGGATATCCCGCTGATTCACTGAAATGTCGACCGCCATCGGATCGTTTGTGGATACGGTATTCAGCAGCGTTGCGCCTGCCGATACCAGCGATCCCAATTTTACCTGCGAAATTCCTATCGTTCCGTTCATCGGCGATGTGATCACCGCACGTTTAAGGTTAGCTTGCGCCGTGGCAACCATTGCCCGTGCCGATGCTACTTGCGACGATGCGTTTGCCAGATCGGTCAGTGCATAATCAACACGCTGTTGTGCAATCGCCTGCTTCTCGGCTAAATTGGTATACCGCTGTGCATCTTTTCTTGCTTTTGTCTCATTGGCAATTGCCACTTCGAGATTTGCGGCGGCCGAGTTATAAGCTGCCTGGTAGTTGGTACGATCGATTTCATATAACCGCTGGCCTTTTGTGACTTTTTGGCCATCTTTCGCGTAAATAGCAGTAATGTATCCGCCAACTTCAGCCCTGAGCTGTACTTCATTGATCGGAACAATCACTCCGGGATATTTGTCGGTTGTCGTTACCGGCTCCTTTGCAACTGTATAAGTGGTGACAGGCATCGGTGGTGGTGCCATTTGCTGGGCAGATTGATCCGATTTTCCGCAAGAGGCGACAAATGCGAAACTTAAAATCAGTATTCCGGATTGTATTGAATTTAATTTCATTTTGTTTGTTATTGATATATAGATAGGGTGCCCAATGCCTGCTTTACATCCAATTTGGCTGAAAGCACACTGTATAGCGAATTAAGATAATTTAGCTGAGCGGTTCGCAGATCGATCTCGGATGTCATCAAATCAAGATAGGCCCGAATGCCTTCATCGTATTGCAGCTTGATTACCGCATAAACTTCCTGGGAAAGCGCCACGTTCTCTTTTGCCGTCTGCCAATCATTCAAACTTGCTTTGTAGGAAGCCATTACAAGTTCGTACTGGCTGTTGATCTGATTTTCGGCATCCACAAGATCAAGGTCGATGCGATCTTCAAGAAGTTGCGATCTTTTTATTTCCTGAATTCTTCTTGTACCGGAGAATATCGGCAACGATGCCCTTAATCCTACTACAGATCCGGGAAAAGACTGATTGTACAATTCGCTGAAATCATCCTGATTGTACGCAAGGCTGTAATTATAAAAGCCCGATAATGTGGGAAGAAACTGCAGTTTGTTATAGGCCGTATTGATCTGCTGTAATTGTTTCTGTGTTTGCAACTGACGGTATTCGACGCGGTTTTTAAAATTCAATGTCTCTGTCGTGTCCAGGAATACGCCGGCTTCCATTTCGTCGGGATCGTATGACAGACCTAAATCCTTTTGCGGGTCATAACCGATGAGCGATTTCAGGTACGCATACTTGTACTTCAGAAGTTCTGTTGTCCGTTTCAGATCGGCTCTCGAATTACCAACGCTGATTTGCGCACGTTGAAAATCGGTTTTATCAACCAGACCCACATCGAAGCGTGCTTTCGCATCTTCAAATTGTTTTTCCAGCCGGTTTATGTTTTCGGAAATAATCCGCAGTTGCTCCTGGCTGGTTAATATATCGTAATAAGCTTTACTGACCTCAACCACTGTATTGATTTTTTCATCCTCGGTATTGAGATCATATTGCTCACGAAAAAACTTTGCAGATTTTGATGCCTGGATCAATCCCGCATTTAAAATCTGTTGATCGGCCCGCAATGCCAATGAGGAGCTGTTTTTCGTTCCTAATGTGATGTATGAGGTTTCATCGCCTATTGTCAACGGACTTACCTGTTGTTTCAGGTTATGGTCGAATGAGGCGTTTGCGCTAACTTGAGGAAGCCAACCGGAAAGCGCCGATTTAATTTCCCTTTCGCCAATCTCTTCGTCTAACCGTGCCTGCCTGACTCCGGGTTTATGGGTCAGCGCATAGTCGATCAACTGCGGAAGTGTTGCATTCTGCAGTTCTTCGGAGGGCTGGGTTGCCTGCGCATGGAGCAGGTTTGACGGGATAAAGGTGATTAATCCCAGTATCGTTAAAAGTAAAATCCGACTGTTCATTTGAATTCCATAATTTAAAAAGTGTGTACTTTGTGAAAAGTGGTGCAAAGGTCGCGTGTATCTCGCGGTTTCAAAAGTCTTGAATATCGCTAAAATTGGTCTAAAGTTCCGTTTTTAAGCAGACGAAACAGAAATCAGCCGGAACAGACTGGACAATCGCGCCACTACATTACCGTTCCATAACAGTCGAGGTACGGAAGATTCGCTTTCATCATTTCAGGAACAAACATTAACTTTGAAAACGGAAAACGATTTGGTATAAACGCACTGAAAATTAATCTCCAAATGTCGCAAAAACAAAATTTGACACCGAAAGACCTTAGCACCAAATCAAGTGTTGCCGCGGCGCCCGACAGCCACATTACGTCAGGGCAAAGCGTCCTTAATGGCCTGTCGATATGGGAAAATTATAATACTGCGCAATCCCAGCATGTACGTAACCAGCCACGTGCCGAATCGATGACAATTTTCGTGATTACCGAAGGAAAAGGCAGTATCACCTTGAATCGCGAAAAGGTGAATGTCAAAGAAAACAGCATGGTACAAATAACACCACACACCTTGATCGATTTGCCTTCGGAAAAGCAGGTTTTTACGATTACCGGCGTTAGTTTCACGGATGCCTTCCTGGCCGACATCGGGATCCCGAAACGTTTATCGGAGGTGTTCAATTACTTTTCCTCGCGTTATACGCCGGTTTGGACTATCGAACCCGAAGACACTGCCCTTATCAAACACCAGACCCATTTGCTCGCACAGCGCGTAAAGCAATATGCGACACATCAGTTTGGGCGGGAAATCCTAATCCATGAGTTCAACATCTTTTTGTTTGAAATTGGCGCAGTGGTCGGGAAATATTCGCAGATGACCCACTTGACGTTCTCGCGTCAGGAGCGGCTTGTTATCCGGTTCAGCAACCTTGTGCAGCAGCAGTTCCGGGAGCTACGT
>JAEYZX010000034.1 GCA_023427845.1 Bacteroidota bacterium | reverse complement strand
GTGTATCGGTTTCCGTTGTCCGGTAAATTGTATCAGTGGCGTTAAATCGCAAGGTATCGATATCAGATTCCTGCGCAATTAAATTAAAGCCAAAAAACAGCCAGAGGCAAACCATTTTTTTCATTGTGGTAAATCTAATAAAAAAACGCCGAATAAAATCCGGCGTTTAATTTCGATTTGGTTCATTTTATGCATTTGCATGAACTCCTTCTTTTATTTCCTCAACCATCTTGCGGTTGAAAGCAGGCAGGTCTTCAGGACTTCGGCTCGTTACCAGCCCGTTGTCGACTACGACTTCCTGATCGCTCCAGACAGCGCCGGCATTGATCAAATCCTGCTTGATTGATGCATATGATGTCATTTCACGACCTTTCACCACATCGGCATCGATCAGCGTCCATGGTCCGTGACAAATTGCCGCGACCGGTTTTTTAGCCTTAAAAAATTCTTTCACGAATGAAAGTGCCTTTTCTTCAACCCGTAATTTGTCGGGATTGATTACACCGCCCGGCAGTACCAAAGCATCGTAATTGCTTGCCGAGACTTCCTCAAGCGTATAATCGACATCGTATTCAGGGCCCCAGTTTCCGTCGGCCCATGACTTGATTTTTCCTGATTTCAGGCTGATGACGTGCGCTTTCCATCCTTGTTCTTCGATCGTCTGTTTTGGCGATTTCAATTCGCTTTCCTCAAATCCGTTGGTTGCCAATATTGCTACTTTCTTTTCCATAATAAATACTTTTTAAGTTTAATTCAAGTTACGGAATTGAATGCCCGTAGGATATTAACGGAATTATAAAATTTGGGAAGCTGCCGTTAAATCAGTTATTAGCTATCGGACAATTCAGTCTGATTTCTGAAAACCAGTTCGCCATCAAAATTATCCAGCAATATGATGCTGTCGGTTGTGACACGTCCGGCAAGGATTTCCTTCGACAATCTGTTCAGGACTTCGCGCTGGATCACACGCTTAACCGGACGCGCGCCATATTGCGGATCAAAACCTTTGTCAGACAAGTATTCAATTGCTTCCGGAGTGGCATCGAGCGTGATGTTTTGCTGTGCCAACATTCGAGTGACACCTTTCAACTGGAGTCCGACGATCCTGCTGATGTTCTCAGTTGTCAATGGCGTAAACATCACAATCTCATCGATACGGTTTATGAATTCGGGGCGGACGGTTTGCTTCAGAAGTCCGAGTACCTCATCTTTCGCCGCTTCCGTAGCCGCTTCGACACTGCCTTTAAGGTTTTCAAATTTTTCCTGAATGATTGCGCTTCCCATGTTCGACGTCATGATTATGATCGTATTTTTGAAGTCGGCCGTACGTCCTTTGTTGTCGGTTAGCCGTCCTTCGTCAAGCACCTGCAACAGAATATTGAACGTGTCGGGATGCGCTTTTTCGATTTCGTCAAGCAACACAACAGAATACGGCCTTCTTCTTACGGCTTCCGTCAACTGACCGCCTTCATCATAACCCACATATCCCGGAGGCGCGCCTACCAAACGGCTCACGCTATGGCGTTCCTGATATTCACTCATATCGATGCGTGTCATCGCATTCTCATCGTCGAATAAATACTCGGCAAGTGCTTTGGCCAGTTCGGTTTTACCGACGCCGGTCGTTCCGAGGAACAAAAATGAACCAATTGGTTTTTTCACGTCCTGCAGTCCGGCGCGGCTTCTCCTGACCGCGTCGCTGACGGCTTCAATCGCTTCTTCCTGTCCGACCACGCGTTTGTGAAGTTCCTCTTCAAGCCGAAGCAATTTTTCGCGTTCGCCCTGAAGCATCCGCATCACGGGGATTCCGGTCCATTTCGCAACGACTTCGGCAATGTCCTCGCGCGTCACCTCTTCTTTGATCAGCGATGTGCCTTCCTGGTTTTCGCGAAGCTGAACCTGTAACGATTCGAGTTGCGTTTGGGCCTCCTTGATCTTTCCGTACCGAAGTTCGGCGACCTTTCCATAATCACCATCGCGTTCGGCACGTTCGGCATCCGATTTATAATTTTCGATTTCTTCTTTTACACGCTGAATATCGTCAACAACGTCCTTCTCGCTTTTCCATTTTGCAAAAATCTCGTTTCTCTCTTCTTTAAGGTTGGCGAGTTCGAGTCCGAGGATTTTCAACTTACTTTCATCGTCTTCGCGCTTGATTGCCTCGATTTCGATTTCGAGCTGCATGATCCTTCGGTCGAGAACATCAAGTTCTTCCGGCTTCGAGTTGATTTCCATTCGGAGTTTCGATGCCGCTTCATCCATCAAATCGATTGCCTTGTCGGGAAGGAAACGGTTTGTGATATAGCGCTGCGATAGTTCGACCGCCGCAATGATCGCTTCATCTTTGATCCGCACCTTGTGATGTGTTTCATATTTTTCCTTGATGCCACGCAGGATCGAAATCGCACTTTCGGTATCGGGCTCATCAACAAGAACTTTCTGAAACCGGCGCTCCAGCGCTTTGTCTTTCTCAAAATATTTTTGATATTCGTCAAGAGTTGTGGCGCCAATTGCGCGTAGTTCCCCGCGTGCCAGCGCAGGTTTTAAGATGTTGGCGGCATCCATCGCGCCTTCTCCGCCACCGGCACCCACTAAGGTGTGGATCTCGTCGATAAACAATACGATGTCTCCTTCGGCAGATGTGACTTCCTTAACGACTGATTTTAAACGTTCTTCGAATTCCCCTTTGTATTTGGCGCCGGCAATCAACGCTCCCATGTCGAGCGAGAAAACGATTTTATCTTTTAGGTTCTCAGGAACATCGCCATCCACGATCCGGTGTGCAAGGCCTTCAGCGATTGCTGTTTTACCAACACCCGGTTCACCAACAAGCATCGGATTGTTTTTCGTGCGCCGCGTCAAAATCTGCAGTACCCGCCTGATTTCTTCATCGCGCCCGATAACGGGATCAAGCTTTCCGCTACGCGCCATATCATTGAGGTTTTTTGCATATTTTCCGAGTGCATTATAGGTTTCTTCTGCCGATGCCGAAGTGACGCGTTCGCCTTTGCGAAGTTCGTCAATAGCCGCACGCATCGCTTTTTCGGTCGCCCCCTGGTCTTTCAGGATCTGTGCAACTTTGCTTTTGGAGAGAAATATTGCAAGTATGAGATGCTCAATCGATACAAATTCATCATTCATTTTCTTTGAGATGATTTCGGCTTCGTTGAGTGTCTTCGAACTTTCCCGGGAAAACTGCAGGTCACCTCCTGAGACTTTTGGGAAGCTTTGAATTGTACTGTCGAGGATCTGTTGAAACAATGCTACGTTTACATTGAGTTTCTTCAGAATAAACGGGGCAACGTTTTCATCGACTTCAAAAATCGATCTCATAATATGTTCGTTCTCGATCTGCTGCTGGCCTAAGCTTTGTGCAAGCTGTTGGGATTGCTGCAGCGCCTCTTGCGACTTGATTGTGAAATTATTTATGTTCATTATAATTGGTTTAAGTTTAACATTATGTGGGACGAAATTTTCTAACTTTATGACAATCCGGAATTCAATTAATATTCCATTGCGGTTTTTCCGACAAAAAGGAGGCGTTTCCGGGAATAATAATGACAATTTGTCCTAAAATCAGTCAATATGAGTCTGTCTAATAAAATTGTAGGGGATCGTGATATTAAAGTTACGCCCGAAACAGGTATCGATTGGATACCTTTAACAGAATTAAAACAGTTGGAAGAAATTGCAACTGAGTCGTTTACGATTCCAGCGGTAATTTTCAAACACAGTACCACGTGCGGCATCAGCAGGATGGCATTGAAAAATTTTGAAAAAGAGTACAAAGTGCCTGGTGCAGCAGCAAATTTGTATATTCTCGATCTGCTTTCGTATCGGGAGCTTTCGAATGAAATTGCAAATAAGTTTGATGTCCGTCATCAATCTCCGCAAATATTGCTGATAAAGGACGGAAAATCGGTATACGATGCGTCGCACGGAGATATCGATGCCGAAACACTCGCTCATCAAATAACTGAAAACCCGTTATGATAGCAACTGAAATGTTTTTGAATGAGCTCAATGAAGAAGCGGTTACGACACGAAAGTTCATCGCCGATGTGCCGATGGATAAAGCCGAGTGGCAGCCGCATCCAAAATGCCTCACTTTAAAGGCACTTGCCACGCATATTGCCGAGCTTCCCATTTGGATCACGTATGCGTTGACTACCGAGGAGCTCGATTTTGCAACCAATCACCATCAGCCGGCAGCGGTAAATTCATTACCTGAATTGCAGGAACTGTTCGAAACTTCGCTGGCCAACGGCAGGTCGCACCTGACACCGGACAATGAGTCTAAAATGAATGATCCGTGGACGCTTCGAAGCGGCGACACGGTCTATTCGACAATGACAAAAGCCGAAACGATTCGCCGGATTTTCAATCAGATCATTCATCACAGGGCGCAGCTGGCAATTTATTTCCACATGCTTAATATTCCGGTGCCACCCACCTATGGTACGCGCGCGGATTATGCAGGTGCATAGAAGTTGACTATCTTTTTACCGGGTTTCGGGTAAGGATTGCCTTTAATTTCTGCTTAATGTCTTCTCCGGTATCGTATACCATTTGCTCGCTTGACGGGAATGGCATTGGTCCCCGCGCTAAAAATGGCAGATAGTTTTCGTCGAGTGCGCGTTTATCACCTTTGACCTTAGCATAGATGTTTTCGAAGATGAACTCACTCGCTATCGGATACGATTGTAGAAGTTGTTTGGTCCTATAATTTACATAGTCGACTTTAGCTACGACTTTCGCAGCTTTAATCTGCCTGAATTCTGTTACTTTCGCACGCACGATCCGAATGTCATCAACCATTATAAAGTTGCCCAAACTATCGCGAATTGGCTGACCGCGACGATCAAGTTTTCGCTTTTTTCCAAAATTTACTTCTTTTTCTTTTTCGAAATTCGATGGAACAAGTTGTTCCGGAGACACGTTTATAGTCCTGAAGTTTACCAATACGCCATAATCATAATCAATTCCGTTTACGCGATTGCCATGATACACAGTCCATTTATCGTCGAGTCCATACGTACTGAAATCGAGCAATTCCTTTTCGAGCTGACGCGGAATCATGATGTTTGTCTCATTTTGCAAGCTCACGATCACATAATCGGAACCTTTTGCATGAGCCTGGTCAATAAGCTGGCGAACATCTTTATATCCCGGATGGATTTCTTCAAGGTACACTAAATCCTCATAGGCACGGCGCAGGCTTGACTTATCGGTCGTAAGCAGCAGTGCCTTGCTGTTATCATATAAATAGCGCGAAAGTGCGTTCTTACTGCTGACGATCTGATCGGAATAGTCATCAAAAACAAATCGTGCATTACGGTTTTCGCTGTGGACTTTTAAAGGAAGCAGCGGCTTGATTTGTTCTTGCCGGTTATGGAGTCGGCGATAGGCTTCAAAAATTTTTTCAAGATTACGAGGGTTCGCATCTTTTGCCAATAATGCAATTTCCTGAAGGTCGCGTTCCTTTGCCTTGGCATAAGCATCTTCAAGCAGCACCACATAATCCTGTTTGCCTTTTTTATCCTTATTGTTCCGTAGTCCGGAAACGGCAGTGGAAATCGCACTGTCATAATTGCCGGCATTCAGGTTTTTCTCGGCCTGCTTGATTCCGCAGGAGCTGGCAATGATAAAAAGGGCGAGTAAAGTAATTTTCCTCATGAAGTTAGTTTTCCCAAAAGTAATTATTTTTTGAAGCTGTTCCCGCTGTACGCACTATCTTTTTGTCGCTGCGCACGCTGCGCGATAAAAAGGATAGTTTGCTGCCATCGGGGCTAGTTGTAACAACGTGCCTATTGTACTTCAGCCCGTTTACCGTGGTCTTGCTTTCTTAAACAACGGCAGTTCAATTAAGCGTATACAATTGTAAACTGCAATCCCCAATGCCCGCGATTCAACGCGGCTCGTCATTCTTACCTGCCTGTATCTTTTCCTCAATCAGTTCTTTATCTTCCGCATCGGGTCTGAATTTCGTTGCATCAAAATCATCCGACAAAACCAGATTTATACTGATAGGGAAATGATCGGATCCAATGTTGCGCTCGACTTTCATGTCGACCAAGTGAAAATGGCTGCTGACGAAGAAATGATCCAACGGCCATCGCAATAAAAGGTATTTTGCATGAAATGTGCTGTACATGCCACGGCCTCGCCGCGGATCCAGGAGTCCGCTTGATTTCAGAAACAGTTTTGTAGTATAACTCCATGCTACGTCATTCAGGTCGCCGATAACCATGCACGGTCCTTTGTGTTTTTTGGCTTCCTTTCCTACAATGAGCAATTCGGCGTCGCGCTCGGTGCTGTACTGCGCTTCCTGCGGAACCGGAGGCGCAGGATGTACGCCATATATGCGGACCGTCGTATCGCTAAACGCCAGGTCGGCTATAATTGAAGGTGTCTCCTCATCCACAAGATAATTTACCTGCTGATGCGTAATCGGAAGTCGGCTGTAAAACAGAAGTCCGTATGTGTTTTCAAGCGGAACTTCAATGTTGTGGGGATATTCTTTTTTAAGGTCGGAAACGCCATCAAGCCATTGTTGATTGGTTTCCAATAAAAGTATTGCGTCAGGATTCCGTTTGTTGATCAGCGATAACAATCTTCCAAAATCGCGATTATATTGATAGACATTGCACACCAAAACCGACAATACCTCTTTGTCATCGCTGGCGCTGGCTTTTTGTATCATTTTTTTTCCGAATGGCGTAAACGGCAGAATTAGAAAAGTGAGGTAACAAAATGATAAAATCAGTGCAGCGATCAATATCCAGTCGATCCAAAGTTGCGTATTCCGGTAGCATATGATCCAAATCGCAAATGCAATCCCTGTCCAGATGCATTTCTGCAAACGTGGATAGTCAAAAACCCTAAAGATCCAATGATCTTTTTTAAAAAGTGGAAGCGTAACTGTAATAAGGGCACCAACCGAAAAAATGTAAAGCAATAGTTTTGGGACATCCATCTTAGCGGCCGTTTTGAATTAAAATCTAGATGAAAGATAAAAAAATCGCCTGTAATTTAACAGGCGATTTCTTTATTTTCTTGTAAACGGTGGCAATAACTTGCAACTCACCTCGCCAAATCCTATGCGGATATCGTCTTTTTTACAATATCCTTTCATTATTACCGTGTCGTTGTCGTTGATGAACTTTCTTTCGGTGCCGTCACTCAGCTTGACTGGATTTTTTCCGCCCCAGGTCAGCTCAAGCATCGATCCGAAACTATCCGGAGTGGGACCTGAAATGGTACCCGATCCCATCATATCGCCCGAATTCACGCGGCAACCATTAGACGTATGATGCGCAAGCTGCTGGCTCATCGACCAATACATATACTTGAAATTCGATGTCGAAACCAATGTTGGCTCACCGTTCTCAGGAGCAATGTAGGCCTGAAGTGTAATATCGTAAGCTGTTTTACCTTTCTGTTGGAGATAAGGCAGGGGCGACGGGTTCTGTACCGGCCCTTTGGTACGGAATGGCTCAAGCGCATCCATTGTTACAATCCAGGGCGAGATCGAAGATGCGAAATTCTTTGCAAGAAATGGTCCGAGCGGAACGTATTCCCATTTCTGAATGTCACGCGCGCTCCAGTCGTTCAGCAAAACCATTCCAAAAATATGTTCCTCGGCTTCATGTACGGGAATATTTTCTCCCATTATGTTTGCGTCGGTTGTGATGAATGCGGTTTCCAGTTCAAAATCCACGTTGCGTGAAGCTCCAAAAACAGGAGTCGTTTCGCCCGGTGGTAAAGTTTGCCCCATTGGTCTGTGTACCGGAATTCCCGAAGGTACAATCGTCGAGCTTCTGCCATGGTATCCTACCGGAATATGGAGCCAGTTTGGAAGCAGCGCATTCTCAGGATCGCGGAACATTTTTCCAACATTGGTGGCATGTTCGCGGCTTGAATAGAAATCGGTATAATCGCCAATTAGGACCGGAAGCTGCATCTCGACATCATCAATGTCAAAAATGATGATTTCGCGGTGTTCAGCGTTGTCCCGTAATTTAGGGTTCGCACTGTCGAATATATCGGCGATGCGGTTTCGAACAAGACGCCATGTTTTCTTTCCATCCGAAATGAAATCGTTAAGTGTGTCCTGCATGAACATGTCATCGGTGAGTTCAATCCCTTCAAAATAGTTCAACTGCTGAAGCGCCCCAAGGTCGATTGCATAGTTCCCGATCCGGGTTCCAATTGTCACGACATGATCTTTCGTAAGAAACACTCCGAATGGTATATTTTGGATCGGAAAATCACTGTCGGTGGGGACATCAAGCCAGGATTTTCGAGTAGTATCGTTAGCAGTTATTGGCATTTCAAGTAAGTTAAGTTTTTGAAAATTTGACCTACCAAATATAGAGTTATGATTCATTTTAACAAACCGTTTTTGTACTTTTGCAGTCAATTTAACGAAATATTATCAAATGCGACACGATCAGGAAATTTTCGACCTTATACTAGAAGAACAGGACAGACAGATTCAGGGATTGGAACTAATTGCTTCCGAGAATTTCGTCAGCGACCAGGTTATGGAAGCAGCAGGTTCCTGTCTTACGAATAAATATGCCGAAGGTTATCCTGGCAAACGTTATTACGGAGGCTGTGAAGTTGTTGATATAGTGGAACAGATCGCTATAGATCGTGCCAAAGCGCTTTTTGGTGCCGAATATGCAAATGTGCAGCCACATTCGGGATCGCAGGCAAATACTGCAGTTTTCTCGGCTTGTCTGAAACCCGGCGATAAAATCCTTGGATTTGATTTGTCGCATGGCGGTCATCTTACACATGGATCTCCTGTCAATTTTTCCGGTAAATTGTACAATCCCGTATTTTACGGTGTGGAAAAAGAAACCGGCCGATTTGATTTTGATAAGATTCAGGAAATCGCAAGTCGCGAAATGCCAAAAATGATCATCGCGGGCGCATCGGCCTATTGCAGGGATATGGATTTTGCTAGGTTTAGAATTATCGCCGACAGCGTTAACGCGATTCTTGTTGCCGATATCTCACATCCTGCAGGTCTGATTGCGAAAGGATTGATGAACGATCCGATTCCGCATTGCCATATTGCAACCACAACTACACATAAAACATTGCGTGGCCCAAGAGGAGGCATGATTTTGATGGGCAGGGATTTTGAAAATCCATGGGGACTTACGACTCCGAAAGGTGAAATCCGAAAGATGTCGTCGTTACTTGATTTAGCTGTTTTTCCCGGAAATCAAGGTGGTCCGCTGATGCATATCATTGCCGCGAAAGCAGTCGCATTTGGCGAGGCTTTGACCGATGAGTTTTTCCACTACTCGATGCAGGTCCAAAAAAATGCCAAAGCGATGGCTGCAGCGTTCATGGACCGTGGATACGATCTTATTTCGGGCGGAACCGACAACCATATGATGCTTATCGACCTTCGTAACAAGGGAATTACCGGAAAGGATGCTGAAAATGCCTTAGTGAAAGCCGAAATTACAGTCAATAAAAACATGGTCCCTTTCGATGATAAGTCTCCTTTTGTAACGTCGGGAATTCGGATCGGAACGCCGGCCATCACCACACGTGGACTTGTGGAAACCGACATGCCAAAAATTGTCGAATTGATCGACCGCGTACTGTCAAATATTTCCAACGAGGAAATCATTGCTGAGGTAGGTGAAGAAGTCAATGAGATGATGAGCGAACGAGCAATTTTTGTATTCTAAAAAATCACTGCAGAGAAATCTGTTTTTCAATAAAATATAATGTCTGTACTACGACTGCAACTTCCGACCGATCCCCGATGGGTCGACATTGTTGAGAAAAACATCGAGGAAATCCTTACCGATCACGCATGGTGCGAGCAAAAAGCGGCATCGAATGCGATTACGATCATAACAATCAACTCGGAGTATCCGGATCTTGTGACCGATATGCTGGCGTTGGCAAAAGAAGAGATCGAACATTTTGAAATGGTTCATGAAATCATCAAAAAACGCGGATTGAAATTAGGCCGCGAACGAAAAGATGAATACGTTGGCGAACTTGCCCAGTACATGAAACGCAGCAATACCGGGAGCCGTGTTTCCGGATTTGTGGAACGATTGTTATTTTCTGCGATGATAGAAGCGAGAAGCTGCGAACGGTTTAAAGTCCTATCGGAAAATATTCAGGATGAAGAACTCGCCAAATTCTATCGCGAACTGATGGAGAGCGAGGCCGGGCATTATACGACTTTCATCACCTACGCAAGAAAGTACGGTCACGGAATCGATGTCGAAAAACGGTGGCGTGAATGGCTGGAATTTGAAGCTTCGATAATCGCGAAGTACGGAAAAAGTGAAACCATCCACGGATGATGATGCTACGTCCGGCAAGCGTCGATGATCTTGAAATTATCTCAAGCATTGCAAATAGGACATGGCCGGCAACCTATGGTAACATCCTTTCTGCCGATCAGCTCAATTATATGCTTGCGCTATTTTATTCGGCTGAAGCACTCACCGCTAATATAAAAAATGGCCATCAATTCCTTTTGGCGTTGGAAGACGGTATAGCTTATGGCTTTTTAGGACTTGAACATAACCACAATCAAAAAAATAATACCCACATCCATAAAATTTACGTGCTGCCGGATGCTCAGGGAAAGGGGTTAGGGAGGATGCTTGTACAGGAAGCTGTGGCCATTGCGAAATCCTGTGGCTCTATTGCTGTGACATTAAACGTCAATCGGTCGAACCCGGCAAGATGTTTTTATGAAAAACTCGGATTCATCGTCAAATATTCAATCGATATTGAGCTCGAACACGGCTATTTGATGGAAGATTTCATGATGGAAAAGCCATTAGTAGATTTCTAATCCATGTTTATATAGTAATCCACTTAGATTTTCGAGCGAGAATACTGCTTTTTTAATTTTGGTTTTCTCAGGATCGATAGTGTAGTTGCGACTGGTGGACAAATTGGCCGCGGATAAGTTTGCATTCTCGAATTCTGAACGATACAAATCACAGTTGTCAAAAACAATTTTCGAAGCGTTAGCCGACATAAAATCGACCGCAATCATGCTGCATTCCGAAAACGAACTTGCATTTAACTTGAGTCCGTAGAATTTCGAAAAATCAAGTCTGCAGTCGTTAAAATGTACCTCAAAAATAAGTTTGTCGCACATCGAGAAATTTAAATCGATCATTTCGCAACTTTTGAAATATACGGTTCGTAAGGACGTGTGCGCAATTTTTGTCCCATTAAAATTACATTCCACAAAAGTGCAGTCAATCAACGTCAGACCCGCAAACAGACAATCGCTGAAATCACACTCAATAAAAGTACAGGACTCAAACTCCTGATAATTCATCTGATCTTTCAGGTATTTTATATTCGAGTATTGCTTGCCGTAACTAAAATTGGACATATCATTAAAATTCCAAAAGTAGCGCATACTTCGTTATTAAAAGCAAAAAATGAACATTCGTGTCCATTGTTGGCGCGGACCGTGGTTATTGTGCAATCTATGGCATTAATGGTGTAATGGAGAATTTTCAAAAAAAGCGTCAATTTGTATAGGCTGTTTAACTGATTAAACAAAACCTAAAAATTGCTGCAATGAAACGGATTTATACTATTGACACTCTTGCGATTAAAATTTGCGGAATGATTGATTCATCTGCGGCCAAACACAGGGAAATTTTTCGGAGAGGTGTGATCGACTCAATCGTAAAAGTAACGCAATTGCAGGACGCTACGATTGAATTCATCGGATATCAGCCAGACAATCCAGCCGAACACAATCAAAATACCGATCGGATGATTTACGAAGACTGCGTTTTTTTAAGTTTGAATCTGCATTCCAATGGATTCACAGCCCGCGACAACAACCTGCCGGATTTGATTACGAATGATTTTATCAAGGTATTTGAAGACAATACGAGTCATCATATCGACATCGATTCAATGGTTGTGGATCAACAGCGAAACGAAAAGCGCATCGAAATGATAAGCGACTGGAAACTTTACCTGAAGCATGGCTGATTAAAATTACCCGTATATTGTACGGGTTTTTGATTTTATTGCATTCTGGCACCTGAGATAATTCTTTCATGTTCTTCATCAAGTTTTTGCTGCACAAAATGAATTGCCTTGCTGAATGCCGTTATGAACGTCCCTTCATGCGCGCGGTCCATAGCGGAAGTTATAGCCTCCTGTTCATTTGAGATAATCTCGTATGTTGTGCCATTGCATGCTGATTTAATTCCGCGTATAAGTAAATTCTGAATTTCTTCATAACTCCTTCCACGGGGATCTTTCTCATCTTTAATTATTATATGCGAGAACATTGTTGCGGCTATGCGGGCGCATTCGATTATGTCTTCATCACGACGATCGCCGACGGCCGATAGTATTCCAATTTTTTCAGGTTCTTCAATATTGCTTAAAAAGTCGGCAACGGCATTATACCCAGCCGGATTGTGCGCAAAATCGACCAAAACCTTGTACTTGCTGAATTCAAAAATATTCATTCGTCCCGGAGTCTGTGCCGTACCGGGTCGGAAGGTGTGAAGTGCCAGGCTGATATCCTCGGTTTTGAAACCCCATAAATAGGAGGCTAATGTTGCCGCGAGGACGTTTGCAATCATGAAATTAGCTTTTCCGCCAACGGTTAATGGCACGTGGGTGGCCTTACTGATTCTAATTTTCCACGCGCCTTTTTTTATCGTTATAAAACCGTTTTCATACACTGCCGATATGCATTCTCCTTCTGCAGCCCTGCACAATATTGGATTATTTTCATCCATGCTGAAATAGGCCACGTTGCAGTCGAGTTCTTTCGCGATTTTCACACACTGCGGATCGTCGGCATTCAATACTGC
>JAEYZX010000046.1 GCA_023427845.1 Bacteroidota bacterium | reverse complement strand
GGAGAAGCAGAAGTCAATGCTTCCGAAAAAGTCGACGCCGACATAAAAGCTGGTGGAAATATCGTGATCTATGGCAATCCGAGGATAGTTAATGAAAAGACGACACTTGGAGGAACAATTAAACGGGCAAAGGAATAGCAAAAGTTAGGGACTTCGATAGCGATTTTAGCCTATATTTGAAATTCACATTGAATTCGACTGGATGATTGACGATATTTTAAGGGCCATTCCTTTAGGTTTTTTGTTGAGCTTTATGATTGGTCCTGTTTTTTTTATACTTCTTGAGACCAGTGTGGTTAAGGGGTTCAGGGCTGCAATTGCATTTGATTTTGGCGTAATTCTGGCCGATATCTTCTTTATCATCATTGCATATTTCAGTAGTTACCGCCTCATAAAAAGCATTAATGACGATCCTGCATTGTTTATTTTCGGCGGACTCATAATGTTGACCTATGGCATAATCTCGCTGGTACGCGTAAAGAAAAAATCACGCACCATTGATGAGGAAGATCCTCGAGAGCTCGCCAAAAACAATTACCTGACACTTTTCGTGAAAGGTTTTTTCCTGAATTTCATCAATATTGGCGTACTTGGGTTTTGGCTTGCGATATTGATTGCATTCGGGCCACAGCTCGAATTGGCGCCATCGCGGATGTTTACGTTTTTTACAGCCATAATCATCACGTATTTTGTGACCGATATTTTCAAAATCCTACTGGCAAAACAGCTTCGTAAAAAATTAAATCCCAAAAACATATTATTGATCAAGAAAGGAATCAGCGTTGTGCTGATAGTTTCCGGGATTTTCCTATTATCGCAAGGGTGGTTCCGAACATAGTAAGGACCATTTGAATGTTGATGATTGGAACAGTAATACAGTTAATTTTTGAAATGTAGTTTTTAAACTATAAAGATTTTAGTTACATTTGCCGTCCATTCTATTATGGCGTCGTGGCCGAGTGGCTAGGCTGGGCTCTGCAAAAGCTCCTACTGCGGTTCGAATCCGCACGATGCCTCTAAAGCTGTCAGCAATGACAGCTTTTTTTATTTTTTAAAAAAATAAGGTAAAGCGATCGCACGATGCCGTTACTATTAGCAATGACAGCATTTTATTTTTGAGAAAAAATAAGGTAAAGTGAACGCACGATGCCGTTACTACAGCAATGACAGCTTTTTATTTTTGAGAAAACACTTTTGAAATAATGAGTATTTAGTCTAAAGTCTAAAGCCGAGGTGTCTCTATGCATGTCTATTTGAAGCTATTCCTGCTTTCCGCTGCAATCTTTTTAGCGCTAAAGAAGCGCCAAAAAGGATTTACGCTTCAATCAGGGCTAGAAACCTACATCTAAGAGTCCAGTCTAACGTCTATAGCCGCAGGCGTGTCTAACAGTCTAGTGTCTAAAGCGAAGCGCGTCTAATTCCGGTATTCTTCCAGCACGATGGTCACCGCTTCAACATCTCCGCCAATCGGCGGATTGATTTTTGAAACGCCCACGGTTATTCTGGAAACTGCAGCGACTTCCATAAAAATTCGGGAGACGATTCGGTTTGCAACATGCTCAAGCAGATTTGAGCGGATTGCCATTTCCTCAACTACAACATTGTGTAAATAAACATAGTCAACGGTGTCCTCTAACTTGTCTGATAGTTTGGATTTCCGGAGATCCGTTTTGATTTCAAGATCAACTGAATATTCAGAACCGATTTTGCTTTCTTCTTCCAAACAGCCATGGTAGGAAAAGGTTCGGATATTTTTAAGTCTGATGATTCCCATGATAGATAAATAATGCATAAAGGTAGTAATTCCGCGCAAGCCTTTCAACAATCGAAACTTCCGGTAACAAACGAACAATTTTTGATAACTTTGCCGCTCAAACTCCGAATAATGTCAACTGAAGAAAAATCGCTGAATTTCATAGAACAAATCATAGAAGAGGATCTTAAAAAAGGATTATCGCCCAATAAACTTCGCTTTCGTTTCCCACCGGAACCCAATGGTTATCTGCACATCGGGCACGCGAGTTCGATTGCATTGAATTTCGGCCTCGGAATCGATTATAATGCGCCGGTGAACCTGCGTTTTGACGATACGAATCCTGCAAAGGAAGAACAGGAATTTGTGGATGCGATAAAACGCGACGTGGAGTGGCTTGGCTACAAATGGGCAGAAGAAAGATACGCATCCGATTATTTCGATCAGTTGTACGATTGGGCCGTGATGTTTATTAAGAATGGCAAGGCGTATGTCGACAGTCAGACATCGGAAGAAATGGCCGAACAAAAAGGAACTCCCACAATTCCCGGTGTCGATTCGCCGTACCGCAACCGTTCTGTCGCCGAAAACCTCGATTTGTTTGAGCGAATGAAAAACGGTGAGTTTCCCGAAGGATCGCATATTTTACGCGCTAAAATCGATATGAAATCGACCAACATGCTTATGCGCGATCCAATCATGTACCGGATTTTGCACAAGCATCATCACCGTACAGGGAATAAGTGGTGCATTTATCCAATGTACGATTGGGCTCACGGTGAAAGTGATTATATAGAAGAAATAACACACTCGTTCTGCACACTTGAATTTCTACCGCACCGCGAACTTTATGATTGGTTTTTAGACCAGATTTATGAAGAAGGAAAGGTTCGCCCAAAACAGCGTGAGTTCGCCCGCAGAAACCTATCGCATACTGTTGTCAGCAAGCGCAAATTGCTTCAGTTGGTAAATGAAAAGCACGTCAACGGTTGGGACGATCCGCGGATGTCGACTGTTTCCGGATTACGTCGGCGTGGTTATACGGCTGCATCACTTCGGAATTTCGCAAACGGAATCGGAATCGCAAAACGCGAAAACCTGATCGATGTTTCGCTTTTGGAGTTTTACATCCGTGAAGACCTGAACAAAACCGCGCCTCGCGTAATGGCAGTTCTCGATCCTGTAAAGCTTGTAATAACAAATTATCCGGAAGGTAAAGAAGAGTGGCTTGACGCCGAAAACAATCAGGAGGACGAAAGTGCAGGTTACCGAAAAGTACCGTTTTCACGTGAAATTTTCATTGAACGTGAGGATTTTATGGAAGAAGCACCAAGCAAATTTTTCCGTTTGTCGATCGGAAAGGAGGTCCGCTTGAAGAATGCCTACATCATCAAAGGTGAAAGCGTGGTTAAAGACACAGACGGAAACATTACCGAAATTCACGCGACCTACGACACCCACAGCCTTAGCGGCAGCGGCACCGAAGCGAGTCAGCGTAAGGTTTCCGGTACGTTGCACTGGGTTTCCGTCGCGCACGCAATCGAAGCGGAAGTGCGTTTGTACGATCGCTTGTTTACCGATGAAGCTCCTGATTCACATAAGGAACGGGACTTTCTTGAATTTGTGAATCCCGATTCGCTAAAGGTCGTGACGGGTTACGTCGAGCCGAGTTTAAAAGGTGCAAAAATTGAAGAAAAGTATCAGTTTCAACGCGTTGGTTATTTTACGGTAGACAAGGATTCAACTGATACAAAATTAGTATTTAACCGAACCGTCGGATTAAAAGATGCTTGGGAAGAAAAAGGTAAGAAAGAAGAAAACAGCATCAACAACAGCCTGAAGGAAATCAATAAATATTTTAAGGTTGCAACTGCTGAAGAACGGCTGGTCATCGAAAATTCGATTGGCGAAAGTATCAGGTCAATCTCAAATTTGACTCTGCTTCAAAATGCGCTTAAGAAGAACATCAACAACAACAAGAGTTCACTTTTGTTCGCAAACTTTATTTTGAAACACTCGGAAACAATCAAATATTCTGATGTCGATACCGAGGTTCTGCATAAATTGTATTCGATGTCGTTACGAAGCGAATCGCCTTTTGTAAGGATCGAAGGTATTCATAATCTTAAAAAAGATGGAACTAATTTAATCGATTTCGAATCGCAGCTTTCAGCTTTACGCGAAACTGAAAAAAATGCCGAAGTACGGAATTTACTCGATTAGCACGGTCGATAATCGTGTATTGAAAAACTTTATCGATATAAATTAAACGATAGTTTTCTGATATAAAAAAGGGCTTTGAATCGCAGGATTTAAGGCCTTTTTTTTATTCTGCCGACCCAAAGTGCCGTTGGAATAAAGATGTCGCAATAATGGTGGTCTAAACAGTTTTTATTCTGAAATTTATTGCTTTAACGACCTGTTAACACAAAAGCGACCATTTTCAGCCTACCTTTAAAATAAAACCAAAAAATTATGTCGGATAAATCTGGAAAAGCTGTTGCCGCCTTATTGGTTGGTGCAGCAATTGGAGTAGGTATTGGAATGTTGTTTGCGCCTGACAAAGGTGAAGCCACAAGAGAAAAACTAAAAGCAGGTTTCAGGGAAAGAAGGAACGATCTTGTAGAAAAGATAACTGAGATTTTGGAAGCCAAGTTTGGAATGAGCCAGGCCGATATCAAATCGACCTTCGACGACATTGCAGCAAGCGCAACCGAACAGGCTGGCGACATTGTAACACGTCTGGAAGAAAAGCTCGCAGAACTTAAACAGGCCGCCGCCAATCTTCAGAAGTAAAATGTTATAAAAAAAGAGGCTTTTTAGCCTCTTTTTAATTTATGATCTGTCGGTATCATTATCGGGATCGTCATCTAAATGTGTGATATCGAATCCCTTCTCGTCCTTATTTTTTGATTTTAATTTTTTGTTGTTGTTTTTCATCATTTCGCCAACCTGATTCGAGGCGCTGAATGACGCCACCATGTTGTTCAGCATATCGCTTCCTGCCTGAGGCGAATTTGGAAGCAGTATAAGGTTCGAGTTCGTATCGGCGCCGATTGCCTGAAGTGTATCATAATGCTGCGTAACCACAATCAATGCCGACGCTTCCTGCGAGTTGATTCCGACGTGGTTCAAAACTTCCACGCTTTCTACCAGTCCGCGTGCAATTTCACGACGCTGGTCGGCAATACCCTGACCTTGAAGACGCTTACTTTCAGCCTCCGCTTTTGCCTTTGCAACGATTCGGATCCTTGAGCTTTCCGCTTCAAATTCGGCCGCAGTCTTTTCACGGTCTGCAGCATTGATCCGGTTCATTGCATTTTTAACCTGAATGTCCGGATCGATGTCGGTTACAAGCGTATTGATGATGTCGTACCCGTAAGTAGTCATCGCTTCGTTCAGTTCACGTTTAACAGCGATCGCAATATCGTCTTTACGCTCAAATACATCGTCGAGTTTCAATTTCGGTACTTCGGCACGAACTACGTCGAAAACGTAAGCCGTAATTTGGTCGTGCGGATATTCGAGTTTATAAAACGCATCGTATACGTTAAGCTGGATCACCTTAAACTGGACCGATACTTTCATTTTGACGAAAACGTTGTCCTTGGTTTTGGTTTCTATTATAACGTCAAGCTGTTGGATCTTAAGGTTTACGCGGCCTGCGATACGGTCGATAAGCGGAATCTTTAATTGAAGCCCCGAGTTGCGTACACTTTGAAACTTTCCGAAACGTTCAATTATGACTGCTGTTTGTTGCTTTACGGTAAAAAATGCCGAAAAGAATACGAACAACGCCAGAATACTAAATACAATCAATGAAATAGGAATGTCCATGTTTATTTATTTGGTTAAAATATGGGGTAAATTACGAAAAATAATTTACGTTTACCGAAATGAATTCGGACGGCGTAGGTCGCTAAACCAAAGTGACAGCTACAATTTACATCAATTTAAATCCTTACACATGCAAATATTAAAAATCGCGTTGCTGCTGTTTTGTAATCAGGTTATTGCTCAAGATTTTATCGAAAAAATTGACGGCACTAAAATAAATGTTGTGGAAGGGTCAATTAAAGTTGAACCTGCAAGCAATCGGCTGAGTTACAGCACGCCCAATGAAGAGAAGCGGAGTAGAATCAAGTATAAAAACCTTTCAAAGGCCGTGTATAAAGATAATGTCATGCAAACTTTTGATGTTAAAGGAAAACGCCGTGCATTTTTTATCCTGGCAGACGCCGATGGTAAAAAACTAGGCGTACTTCCAACAAAGCGCAGCGTCAGCAAAGGTGGGTTTGAGGTGCCTTATAAGAGATATGAGTTTGTAATTGCCGATAAAAACGACAAAGTTGTCGAAAGTTTGATTTTCACCGATGTCAATAGTCCGCAACATATTTCGCTGCGAAACCAAGCTTCGGAACTTATTTCCCAACATTTTGCGGATTGTCCTAACTTAATCGAACGTTTGAAAACATTTGAAAATTCAGATACAAATATCGAAAATGGCCAGGTTCTCGAAATGCTCGACAACCCGTACCATATGTCGTGTAAGTAGTTTTATAAATTTGCGATTGCACGGCGGATACGCGCTACCGTTTCTTCTTTTCCGATCAGCTCAATAATGTCGAATAGGTGTGGGCCTTTGAGTGCACCAACAATGCTCAACCGAAGTGGCTGCATCACTTTACCCATTCCGATTTCGTTTTGCGTCATCCAGTCTTTTACGGTCGTTTCGATGTTGTGTGAGGTGAAATCTTCAATCTCTTCAAGCAGCGCAAACAGTTCGCT
>JAEYZX010000188.1 GCA_023427845.1 Bacteroidota bacterium | reverse complement strand
GCTGTTATGCCCCAGAATTTCTTGAATATAACGCAAATCAGTGCCCGATTCGAGCAAATGAGTAGCATAGCTGTGCCGTAGCCAATGTAAGCTTACTGGTTTTTCTATTCCACATTTGCGTACTGCCTGCTTTAAAATATGTGACAAACTTCCTTCGTCATAGCGAGTACCGCGCGATTGCCCTTCAAATAACCAAATTTCAGGTCTGTAGAAGTCATAATACAAGCGCAGGAGTTGCAGCATTTTTTGAGATAAGGGCACAATTCGGTCTTTTTTGCCTTTTGCCTGTCTGACAATCACAATATTTCGCTGAGAATCAATATCGGTGGGTTTGAGTCGTAATAACTCGCTGCGGCGCAATCCACAACTGTATACCAACGCTAGCATTGTGCGATGCTTTAAATTGCTGTGCGCCTCTAAAATTAACTTCACTTCAGCTTTGCTTAATACATTAGGAAGCAATTTCTCACGTCGAGGCCGGTGGATTTTTTCTATTTCAATTTGCCTCTCCGCTATGGCCGAAAAGAATAACTTTATCGCGTTTACAAATTGATTTTGGTACGACGATGACAATTTTCGGTTCAGGATCCTTTCATTTGTGAAAACGATAATATCGTAATTGGATATTTCACAAATGCTCTTGCTCCTGAAGTAATGCAAAAATACCTTAATCGCTTCAAGATAGGTCTTGACGGTACTCGGACTGTATCGTTTCGATTTCAGCCATTTTGTAAATCGGTCATACTGCTGGATGTGGACAAACGCATCGGGGTGAAAAATTTCAGGGTCTATTCCAAATAAAATCCGGTTTTCTACAGTGTCCGGTAAATGCCAGATTTTTCGGGAATTACTCCATCGGGCGTCGGTAATTGAGCGGATTTGGGACGAAAAACCTCCATCTATAAGTTCCATCGCAATTCTACTCTCACCACGATGTTTGATTAATTTGGCTTTCCATCTCATGCTTTTGGCGTTTATGACCTTAAAATTAGTCAAAAACTTGTCATGTCTGTAAGTTTTTTTCGGGAGCTTTTCCCGTTTTCTGCTTTATCTTTTGCGGCCTCCGTAAACTGCGGCCGCAAAAGGATATCGCTGTCAACCGGGGCTAGGGCAGTAAATTACCGGGATGATATTGCAGATTAACGTAATTCCGCAAAAGTATCACCCTGACGAATGTCGCCCGTTGTGAATCCTTTGTTGAACCAATACATCCGCTGTTCCGATGTGCCGTGAGTAAAGGACTCTTGATTAACAGTGCCGGTTGTTTTGCGCTGTATCGCATCGTCGCCAACCGCATTTGCGGCGCTCAACGCTTCCTCAATATCGCCGGGCTCAAGCATCTGATTTTTCTTTTCACTGTGATGCGTCCATAATCCGGCATAGAAATCGGCCTGAAGTTCAAGCGCAACCGATAATTTATTGGCTTCTGCCTGACTCATGCCTTGTTGCATGCGGCGGACTTTCTCCGATGTTCCAAGCAAGGTCTGTACATGATGCCCGATTTCATGCGCTATTACATATGCAATCGCAAAGTCGCCGCCTTTGGCACCGAGCCGGTTTTCGAGTTGGTCAAAAAACACCATGTCCATGTACATTTTGTGATCGGCGGGACAGTAAAAAGGTCCTGACGCCGCAGTGGCGCTACCGCATGCTGTGTTTACCGCGTCGCGAAAAAGCACCAATCCCGGATCTTCATAGGTCATGCCGTTTTCGGAAAAGATTTGGCGCCATACATCTTCGGTATCGGCCTGGACCACACGCACGAAAGTCCCGATCCGCTCATCTTCTTCCGATAAAGGAACCGATGTTGAAGTGGTTGAAGAATTGTCGATCTGCTGCAATAATTCAGTCGAATCGCCACCCATGAACATATTAATAAGCAAAACTATTATTCCGATAACGCCTCCACCGGCCACAAGTTTGCCACCCGACATTCCGCGGCGATCCTCCATGTTTTTGCTTTCCCGTCGTCCCATCCATTTCATAATCGTCGAAATTAAATATTAGTACTTAAATTTAGGGAAATTACCCCTAATACCGATTACAATATGGATTAAACAAAAAAAGCCACTAAATACTGAAGCAAAATATTATTCCCATTTTGAACCAATTTCATCAATTTCCGATTTATCGGCAATGCCAACAGAATTTGCATAAATACTGTAATACATCGCGTAGACAAATGGCAGTGTGAAAAAGATTCCTATACAAAATCCAAAAAACCCGAATAACGCGAGAGCTACGGCAGCGATCATCAGTAAAAGTATCCATAGAAAACTTTTGGCTGTAATTGCAAAGCTCGCTCCAATCGCATCAAGTGCTTTTAAATCCGAAAAGATGATCAACGGGATGGTTAGAATCGTAAAAACCGAAATTATCAAATTTAAAACTCCGCCCAATAACGGAATATACAGCATTTCAAGCGCTGTGGTAATACCGCCGATAAAAAGCGCAAGCACAAATCCCGCGATAAAAAGCTCGCCAAAGTACCGGCCTTTGAAATAATCGAATGCAGTACCGATCGAAAATTCGTCTTTAGTATGTGCATTATGCGCCATCTTAATCAATCCGGCCGTAAAAGGATACGTAACTCCTGCAATTGCAGCCATAGAGAAAATGTAAATCACGACATATAATCCCGATAAATTATTGAAGTCAAAATCCATCATTGAGGCCGAAATCGTACTAAACCCGAATATGACACCAAAAAGAGTTACAAAGAGTGCAACCATTATAATTGCAAACAGGATTAATACAACGCCGGCGTTTAAAGCTATTTTTTTATAGATTTCGAATGCCAGGTTGAACGTCTCGCCAATATCAAGATTATAACCGTATTGCTTGACCTCATCGACTCTTTCTTTAGCAGTTTTCATAATCAGGTTTTAGGTGGTAAGTGTGTAAATTTAATCAAATCAGAACCATTTTAAAAGCTTTCGCAAAATAGCCAGCTTTCCGTTGTAGGGTGCATATCGCAGTGGAATATCAAGCCAGTTCGCCTTTTTGACGATTGCTTTTTTGTGTGAAAATGTGTCGAAACTATTCTGCCCGTGGTATGCACCGATTCCCGAATGACCAATACCGCCAAACGGAAGGCGATTGTTCCCGAAATGAATCATCGTATCATTTATGCAGCCGCCACCGAACGGATAGTCGGAAATCATCTTTTTTGCAAAAGCCGTGTCATCGCTGAAGATGTACAATGCGAGGGGCTTTTCATACCGTCCGATTATCGAAGTCAAATCGGACTCGTCATTCCACGGTAAAATGGGGAGCAGCGGACCAAAAATTTCTTCCGACATAATAGCGCTGTCAGGATTTGGCGACGCAATAAGCGTTGGAGCGACATAATTTGAATCCAGATCAAATTCGCCTCCAAAAATGATTTGCTGGCCCTGAAGCAATCCCGCGAGGCGATTCGTGTTTTTGAGATTTACGATTCGTGCAAAATCGGATGATTGCTTTGGATTTTCGCCATAAACGTTTTTAATTTCGCTGATGAGCATTTTTGTGAAAGGTTCAATGATACGATCGTGGACCAACAGGAAATCAGGTGCGATGCAGGTTTGTCCGGCATTAAGGAATTTTCCCCAAACAATTCTTTTCGCAGCAAGCGGGAGGTTTGCCGTATCATCGATAATACACGGATTTTTGCCACCAAGTTCGAGCGTTACCGGGGTAAGATGCTCGGCTGCCGCTTTTGCGACGATCTTGCCAACAGATACGCTTCCGGTGAAGAATATGTAATCCCAGCGTTGCTGAAGTAATTTATGGCCAACTTCAGGTCCACCTTGAAAAACTTCAACATGAACAGGATCAAAGGTTTCAGCAATGATAATTGACAGAATACTCGTAGTGTTAGGGGTGAGTTCAGATGGTTTTAAAACAACCGAATTTCCAGCCGCAACAGCGGCGATCAACGGACACATTGCAAGCTGGAAAGGATAATTCCACGGCGCAATGATCAGTACTTTTCCATAAGGTTCGCTATAGATGTAATCTGTTGATGGAAAATTCAGAATCGACGGCAGAACGCGCTTTGGACGAGCTTGCCGCCGAATGTTTTTGATTGCGTTTTCGATATCCGATTTTACGAAATAGATTTCGGTAAGCACGGTTTCGAAAGCAGGTTTTTTGAAATCGGCTTGCAAAGCCTGGACAATCAGGTCTTCATTCTTCAAAACCGAATGGAGCAGTTTTTTCAGCGTTTCTTTTCGGTAACCGATATCCGTTCTGAAATCCATTATTTTAATCCGAAGCTATAACCAATGAAAACATCGCCCTGTTTGGCATCGCTTGCAAGTGCTGTGATCACCGAACTAGAACCAAGATAAAATCCATAGGCACGCAATCCGAAGCCGCCTGAAAAGCCTGAAATTTCGTTTGATGTCCAATTCGACCAGATTTCAAAATTATTCCACGAATAACGCGGCGTAACTGACAGGACATTCTGGCTTGCTATCTGATCGTTGTCTTCATCGGAATTCAGTTTCTGTTTCGTAAAAAGAGTCACATAAAAACCGGAAATGACCTTTACATCGGCATACAACGAGAGTACTGTTGGAAGTTTGACCTTAAAATCTTTATTTTCCGCTTCAGTGCGGTTCAGGTAACCGCTGTTCAAAAGGATTTCTTCGGCTTCTTCAAGACTTTCGGTATCATCAAATTGAGAAAGATCCAGGCCGGGATTACCTGGTGATGGCGGCGGAACAGTTAAGACATAATCCGTCGATGCATTATTTGCATCTTTGAAGGTCATCGCACCGATATTTCGAATGCTAAGCCCGGCGTTGAGCAAATATTTGTTGTCCTCTTTTCCTTTCCACTGATAGTTGGCGCCAAGATCGGCAGCAACACCATTGAGTTTTCCAAAAAGCGAACCTGAATAATCACTGAAATCGGTAAAGTTTTCGCCGAGGTTACCGGAATAGGCAATATTTAAGTTTGCGTGTGCATCGGCTAGATAAGCAGTGCCGATCTCATTATAGATTGTACCCGTGAATTTGTCTGCACCGAAGTTTGCGTAAGAACCGGGAAACAACAATTTTAAGGTAGCACCAACATTGAATTCATGTCTTTCGGAATCATAGAGATTTCGGGCGGCTGAGAAACCCACCTCTCCCCAGGTTGTTCCGCTGAGACGTTGGTTGTGGTTGTTCGAAAGGGTAGTGGTTCCAAGAAGGGCATCGCTGTTTGAGATCGCATCGCCAATATTTACATCAACATCCACCAGGTCAAGCTTGGCGTTGGCTTTAGTGATGATGGCGAATCCCCATTTATTGTAACGAAACGCAAACGACGGACCGAGCAATTCAGCGTCAAAGCGGAGATCGACGGCATCGTTGCCACGGAAAATCAGGTCCTCGAGATTATCGTCGCCGGTGAGGTCGCTGAAACCAATTTTATTGTTTGCTATACCTGCGCTTACGGAAAAGAGATGTACCTCGTATTTTGACCTGAGGTTCGCAAGTTCAGCCGGATTCATGTTTACATTCAGAATGCCAACACGCTGTGAGGTATTAATCCCCGCAAAATGTTCCTGGGCGATGGCCGAGGAACAGAAAAATGAAATTGATAAGAGTAACAGTTTTCTCATTTGAATTGAAATTATGTTTCTTACAAATCTATTAATATTTTGTTAAAATCAAATTATAAATGGACTGCATTCCAGATTGGGTCGTCGGGAGTGGGCGCCGTGAGGAGCAGATCAACTTTTGATACGGGATGGATAAATTCGAGCTGACGTGCATGAAGATGGATTCCGCCATTTGAATTGCTTCGGTCAAAGCCATATTTAAGGTCGCCCTTTATAGGACAACCGATTGCGGAAAGCTGTGCGCGTATCTGATGATGGCGTCCTGTATGTAGCCTGATTTCCAAAACGTAGTAAGAGTTAAGTTGACAGATTACTTTATAATCCAGACTGGCGATTTTACTATCGGGAACTTCTTTTATGTGAGCTTTTGAAGTATTGTTTTTTTCATTGCGTTTCAGATAGTGGACAAGCGAATCACTGTCTTTTGGAGGTTTATTTTTCACCACTGCCCAATAGGTCTTTTTTGTTTCGCGATTTTTGAAGAGTTCATTGAGTCGTGTCAGTGCTTTCGAAGTCCGCGCAAAAACCACAATTCCCGACGTAGGGCGGTCGAGCCGGTGTACAACGCCTAGATAGGCCTCACCCGGCTTATTGTATTTCTCTTTTATGTACTCCTTTACGACATCCGACAGCGGTTTGTCGCCGGTTTTATCGCCCTGTACAATATCGCCCACGCGTTTGTTGATTACGATGATGTGGTTGTCTTCGTGGAGGATTTTGAGGGTGGAGGGAGTGGATCGTGAAGACATATGTGAATACAGATTATTAGAGTACAGAAAACAGACTTATTTGCGAAATGTTAAAATTAAATGCTATCCGATAATGTTGTCCGAAAAATATAAATCATGCGTAGGATCTCATCTAACTCTTCAGAGAGGTTTATTCGCGTCGACTTATCTAAAAACCCCAAATCTTGAGCAATGAGCAATTGGGTTTCGATTTCGTACCCAGAACCTGTTGCCACTTCTAGAAATCGAGCGAAATCGCGATGTGACCTTCGCGAGGAACCTTCCGCGATATTTGAGGGAACTGATACGGCCGCTCTTCGGAGTTGAACCGTCAATCCAAATTTCTCTTCGGCAGGAAATTGCGCTGTAATCCTATAAATTTCAACACAAAAATCCTTGCTTCTCTTCCAGATTTCCAATTTTTTGTAATTGTGCATGTAAAATTATTAATAAATGGCATATAATATCCGATCTCGTCCGTGTCTGTCGTCTGTGTTCTATCGTCTGTCGTCTAAGAAGTCTAATTGTCTAAATCAATATTGTTCCCCCTCATTCGGAAAATCACCCGACTTGACATCGTCGCCATATTTTCCGATTGCGGTGATCATGTCGTCGTAAAGATTCATGTAGCGGCGAAGGAAGCGCGGACTGAATTCATTGTTCATTCCGAGCATGTCGTGGATTACAAGAACCTGGCCGTCTACACCGCCACCGGCTCCAATTCCGATTACGGGGATGGAAATGCTTTTGGCAACCTGCTCGGCCAAATGTGCCGGGATTTTTTCGAGAACGAGAGCGAAACAGCCGAGTTTTTCGAGCAATTTCGCATCTTCCAAAAGTTTTTCTGCTTCCGCGTCCTCTTTTGCGCGGACCGTATAGGTACCGAATTTATAGATTGATTGCGGCGTCAGCCCCAAGTGGCCCATGACAGGAATTCCCGCATTCAGAATTTTTTTAATCGAATCTTTGATTTCGCGTCCGCCTTCGAGTTTAACCGCATGGCCGCCACTTTCCTTCATGATGCGGATCGACGATCGGAGTGCCTCTTTGGGATCCGATTGATAACTACCGAATGGCAAATCAACAACAACAAGTGCCCGCGAAGTACCGCGCACAACGCCTGAGGCATGGTAAATCATCTGGTCGAGTGTTATTGGCAGGGTCGTTTCATGTCCCGCCATGACATTTGAAGCCGAATCTCCCACGAGAATCACGTCGACACCGGCAGTATCGACGATTTTCGCCATAGTATAATCGTATGCGGTAAGCATTGATATTTTCTGGCCAGTGGCTTTCATTTCTATCAATGACTTCGTTGTAATCCTTTTATAATCCTTTTTTGCAACTGACATAGACTTTAATTTTGGAGAGTAAAAGTACTAAAGCTTTATATATGACTGTAACATTACCAAGAATATTGTACTAACTTTCACACTATGAAAAGTCACACAATGAAAAAATTACTACTTGTTTTATTATGGCTACCGATTTTTGGAGTACAGGCGCAGGAATCCGACGTAAAAGCCGCAATCGATACTTTTTTTGCAGGCTTCCATGCGAAGGATACAGTTAAGATCAATTCAGTGATTTCTAAAGAAATGGTATTGCATTCTGTGACCGAAGTTCCTGGCGGTAGCAGGTTTTCGGCTGAATCGGCAGCCAACCTCGCGCAATCGATCCTGTCTATTCCGAAAGACATTCAGATTGAAGAACGTATTTTATCGTACGACATCAAAATCGACGGAGCAATGGCGCATGCGTGGACACCGTACGAATTTTACGTCAATGGAAAACTTAGCCACAAAGGGGTAAATTCATTTCAATTGTACAAAGATACCGCAGGTTGGAAGATTACGTACATCATAGATACTCGCCGAAAGTAGGCGAATGATAGTTTTTAGCACGTAATTTCTAATTATCAGCGTGTTATATTAAAATTTTGGTTAAATTCGGTTTAATCAAAATTTACAATCATGAGGAAAATTACATTGCTTTTAGTATTCTGCATTTTCTCGATGGCATGCAGCGACGACAATGAAACCGGAAACTCCGGCGGTGATCTAAAATTAACCGGTACCATCATGTCGCCAAACAACACGTTTCCTATTTCCCGTGCAACCGTGAAAGTATCCAAAGATGGTACGATAATTTCGCAAACCACTGCCAATGCACTTGGTCAATTTGAAATCGACGATCTTCCCCACGGAAACTTAACAGTCGAGTTGAGCAAGGGTAAATTCAGGAAGGAAATCCTAATTGACATGACAGCTGATTATGAGCTGCAATCAGCCGAGCGGAACCTTGATATATTTCCGTCGATCGCGGTTGTGACCGGATCGTATGATCATATCGAGGAAGTCCTGATTAATATCGGACTGGTGAATCCGTTAACAGACGAACCTTTGTTTGATATTATAGACGGATTCGATGTAAACCGGCCATCGTCATCAGATCACCATCAAGGCCGTACACATCATGCCGGCAGAGCAGTAAGTTCAATGCCGTCAAATGTCGATTTCGGATTCAATGACCTTTTAAATGATCCGGATTTAATGGACAATTATGACATTATCTTTTTGAATTGCGGTGCATCGGAATCGTTGGCGAATGATCCTGTTGCGACTGCAAACCTTGAAGCATTTGTAGCGAATGGCGGAATCATCTATGCAACCGACTGGATGTTTAAATATTTGCAAAGTTCATTTGATTCGGAAGATTATCTGACGTTTGCGCAGCCTGAAAAAAGAGGGACAAGTTTAAGCGCCGATGCCCAGGTGTTTAATGCAGATTTATTGGCCTGGCTTCAGGCACAGGGAATTGATGCCGATCCCACTGTAGAGATAACCGATTTCATATCGTCATGGCAAATGGTCGATACGTTTAATTCCGACAATGTCATGAGCTGGCTGGTTGCCGATGTGGTTTATGATAATGTTTCGGTGTCAGATAAGCCGTTGGCGTTCACGTTCCAACATGGCCAGGGCGGTGTGTTCTATTCATCGTTTCATACTCATGGCGATGATCCTTCGCAGGACGCAATCGTTCAGATGATGAATTATTTTGTATTTGAGTTGGCGGCTTTATAACTGTATAGCCAAAAAAAGTAAAAGCGGTTCCGATAAGAGCCGCTTTTTTTAAAGTGTCGACATTCCAAAGAAGTCAACACTGATGTTTGATCTGCCAACCTGAAATTATCTAATAACGAAGCGATCTGTTGTCTAACAGTCTGCTGTCTAATTGCTACCAGTCTGTCGTCTAAAAGTCTGTCGTCTAACAGTCTGTCGTCTAACAGTCTACTAATTAACAGTCCGCCATATTAACAGCTACGGCCAGCCCTCCTTCAGAAGTCTCCTTGTATTTGTTGTTCATGTCTTTTGCGGTCTGCCACATTGTATCGATGACTTTATCCAATGGGACTTTAGCATTTTTCGGATCGGTTTCGAGAGCAAGTTCGGCCGCGTTTATAGCTTTGATTGCGCCCATCGTATTTCTTTCGATGCACGGAATCTGGACGAGTCCGCCAATGGGATCGCATGTCATTCCGAGATGGTGCTCCATTGCAATTTCGGCTGCCATTAAGACTTGTTCCGGAGTGCCCCCCATGACTTCACAGAGCGCCGCTGCGGCCATTGCCGAGGATACGCCAATTTCCGCCTGGCATCCGCCCATTGCGGCTGAAATCGTGGATCCTTTTTTGAAGATGCTGCCAATTTCTCCGGCAACCATAAGGAATTGTTTAATTTCTTTCTCTCCGGCGTTATGATTTTCAATGCATAAATAATACATCAATACCGATGGAATAACGCCTGCACTTCCGTTTGTTGGTGCGGTAACTACACGGCCTAATGCAGCGTTGACTTCGTTTACGGCCAATGCGAAACAACTGACCCATTTCAGGATTTGCCGGAATTTGACTTCCGTGCGGCGAATGGTTTCCAGCCATTCCTGCGGATTCGTATAATTTGCAAGTCCGATCAGGTTCTGGTGCATATCAAAGGCTCGCCGGCGTACGTTGAGGCCGCCGGGCAGGACGCCTTCGGAATGGCATCCGATGTACATGCACTCCAGCATTGTGTGCCAAATCCGCATCAGTTCACGGTCGATAACCTCTTCGTGGCGCATCGAACGCTCATTTTCATAAACGAGTTCAGATATGCTTTTGTTCTCGCTAATCGTATATTGAAGCAATTGCGCAGCGTTTTGGATTGGAAACGGGAATGCGCATTTGATTTCGCTTTTTTTAATTGCATTTGCCCGCTCTTCCTTGACGACAAATCCGCCGCCAATTGAATAGAAGGTCGATGAATATTCCGATTTATCAGAAATGTACGCGGTGAACATCATGCCGTTAGCATGAAATGGAAGGAAATTTTTATTGAAAACGATATCAACCAGAAAAGAAAATGGGATTACGATTTCGTTTCCCAAACGGATTTCATTATTCTCTTCAATCGATTTGATGATACCAGAAATATCGTCAATCGGAATCAATTCAGGATCCTGTCCGCTTAAGCCAAGCATGACGGCAAGATCGGTCGCATGACCTTTTCCGGTAAGCGACAAAGAACCATACAAATCGACTTTTACGCGTTCGGTCTTGTCGAGAAGTCCTTCGGCACGGAGTTCTGCGAGAAATCGCTCGGCGGCGCGCCACGGACCAAGAGTGTGTGAACTTGATGGGCCCACGCCGATTTTCAGCATGTCAAAAACTGAAATACATTCTTCCATTTTAGTAGGTGAGTTTGGTGCAAAGATACTCGAAGTGTTCGATGTAAATGATAATTTTAATTTAATAGCTGTTGGTTGTTGGATTGTTAAATCCTAAATCTTAAACCTAATATAATTTTATCGGAAGCTCGTGCTGCCTGCTTCCATCTTTTGCACTGGTTTCGAACAAAATCAAATGAAGTGTCGAGTTTTGCTGCGCTTTCTTGGCATTGACCCGAAAACTGAAGTTTCCCCATGCTGGTGCACCGGCATCTGTCATTTCAAAACCTTTTTCGAGTTCGTTGTGACCGTCTTCCACCACCCAACCAAACGATGCTTCGAAAATTTGTCCCTTGCCTGAAATTTTGAATTCGTTGTCGCCGACCTTTTCAACTACGACATCCCGAAACCTTTCGTTTGAGTATGTTTTGGTTGCGCCTGTTGCAACAGTATCGCGATCATCGACTGTGAGAGTGGTGTCGGTTTCAATCGGAACTTCGTCGTTCAAAACGGTTTCGCGTTTTTCGCCCTGACATGCTATTGCAAGAAATGCAATCATTAAAAGCAACTTTTTCATATAATACATTTGAAATGGAAAGGTACGAATTTCGTGGCAGCCTTTGGCAAAATCAGGCGGGATGAATTTGATAATGTCATGTTGTCAGCAAATCGACGCTACTTCTGACAATTCTTATCAACATCCGCCAATGGCACAAAGATTGACAAAACGACCACGAGCTTAAAAAAGAACATAAAATAATTAAATAAATAGAAAATGGGTAAAATAATTGGAATTGACTTAGGTACGACAAACTCATGCGTTTCTGTTATGGAAGGTAGTGAAGCGGTCGTTATCCCTAATTCAGAAGGAAAAAGAACAACGCCGTCGGTAATCGCATTTGTTGAAGGCGGTGAAATTAAAGTAGGTGATCCTGCCAAAAGACAGGCGGTGACGAATCCTACCAAAACTGTTGCCTCAATCAAACGTTTCATGGGACATACCTATGATGAAACCACAGATGAAGCCAAAAGAGTTCCTTATTCTGTTGTAAAAGGCGATAACAATACACCACGTGTAGATATTGACGGCCGAAAATATACTTCACAGGAACTTTCTGCAATGACACTGCAGAAGATGAAAAAAACAGCAGAAGATTATTTGGGGCAAACCGTTACTGAAGCGGTTATTACTGTTCCGGCATACTTTAATGACGCGCAACGCCAGGCTACGAAAGAAGCGGGTGAGATTGCTGGACTTAAAGTAATGCGAATCATCAACGAACCGACTGCCGCTGCTTTGGCATACGGACTCGATAAAAAAGGTAAAGACCAGAAAATCGCGGTTTACGATTTAGGTGGTGGTACTTTCGATATCTCGATTCTTGAATTGGGTGACGGAGTTTTCGAAGTATTGTCGACAAATGGTGATACGCACCTTGGTGGGGATGATTTCGACCAGGTAATCATCGACTGGCTGGCAGACGAATTCAAAAACGAAGAAGGAATTGATTTGCGTTTGGATCCAATGTCGTTGCAACGTATCAAGGAAGCTGCCGAGAAAGCGAAAATTGAACTTTCATCGGGGGCAGAAACCGAGATCAACTTACCATATGTTACCGCTACCGCAACAGGGCCAAAGCACCTTGTTAAGAAGTTGACAAGAGCGAAATTTGAGCAACTGGCTGATTCTTTGGTGAAACGTTCCATGGAGCCGGTAGCAAAAGCATTGAAGGATGCAGGATTGTCTAAATCGGATATTGACGAAGTTATCCTTGTTGGTGGTTCAACACGTATCCCAAGAATCCAGGAAGAAGTCGAAAAATTCTTCGGAAAAAAACCATCAAAAGGTGTAAATCCTGACGAAGTTGTGGCAATTGGTGCTGCAATCCAGGGTGGCGTACTTTCCGGCGATGTGAAAGATGTATTGCTTCTTGACGTAACGCCATTGTCTTTGGGTATCGAAACAATGGGTGGTGTAATGACCAAATTGATCGAAGCCAACACGACAATCCCAACAAAGAAATCACAAGTATTCTCGACTGCGGCAGATTCTCAGCCAAGTGTTGAAATCCACGTGTTGCAGGGAGAACGTACAATGGCAGCAGATAACAAGACCATCGGACGATTCCACCTTGACGGAATTCCACCGGCACCACGAGGCGTACCGCAAATCGAAGTTACTTTCGATATCGATGCGAATGGTATCATCAAAGTATCGGCTACCGATAAAGGAACAGGAAAATCACATGATATCCGTATCGAAGCTTCTTCGGGACTGACTCAGGAAGAAATCGAAAGAATGAAAAAAGATGCTGAAGCGAATGCGGATGCCGATCGTCAGGCGAAAGAGAAAATCGAGAAGCTTAACGAAGCCGACGGTATGATCTTCCAGACTGAAAACCAGTTGAAAGAATTAGGCGATAAACTTTCTGATGAGCATAAATCTGCCATCGAAAGTGCACTTAATGAATTGAGAGCTGCGCATCAAAGTCAGGATTTGGCAGCAGTCCAAACCGGTCTTGACAACATCAATGCCGCGTGGAAGAATGCAACTGAAGCAATGTACGCTCAAGGCGGACAGACAGCTGACGGACAGCCGCAAGGCGACGCGCCGCAAGGTGACGCCCAGTCTGGCGATAATGTTCAGGATGTTGATTATGAAGAAGTGAAATAAGTTGGAAAGATTGGCAGATTGTAGATTTGCAGATCAATAAATAAAACCGGGTGAGAAATCATCCGGTTTTTTGTTGCTATTTTATTAAGATCCGTAAAAAACTATGGCGACCGTAGATTCGTGCATCCGTGGCTAATCATTAAAACTGCTCGCGAAAAAAACCAATCAACTTCGACTGAAAATCGATCATAGTTGCAGCATTCCAATTACCATGACCACCGTTTTGGTAAAGATAATATTCGTTGTAAACACCGTATTGATCCAGTTTTTCTTTCAAACGTGTAGCTTGGGTGACGGGTATCAACGGATCCTGTCCACCGTAAAACATAATTGTGGGTGGCGAATCGGAAGAAACGTGCAGCGCCGGACTAACTTCTGCGATTATCTCCGGATTTTCCTGCCAGTTTACATTTCCGATCAGATAATAGGCACCATACGAAAACATCGGGTTAGTCATATATGCCGGATCGGTAAAATCGGTTGGCCCAACGATAGTGCAAACCGCTTTAACATCATCATTTGTATCGTATTTGTAACTGTACAGCATCGACAGGTGTGCACCGGCACTGGCGCCAATAAAGGCGATGTTGGATGAGATGTTGTAGTTAGCCGACTTGATATGATCGACCACTTTTTCAATATCCTGGATTTGCTTTGGAAAAGCGGGACTTTCCATCGTGGCAAGCCGGTAGTTCATGTTGACTATAGCGTAGTTTGGAAACTGGGATTTTAAAATCGGGACCACATAATTAAACTCCGCTTTTGAACCGCCGCTCCATCCACCGCCGTGAACCAATATGAACACTTTTGTATCGTCATTTCGCCCCGCCGGAAGGTAAACGTCCATTTTTTGAAGTGGGTCGGTTCCATACGAAACATTCATTAAATCCTGTGCAGGCAGGTTCGACGGTGGGGCAGGTGCATCTTCCGATTGGTTGCAGCTCAGGCCCATATACAATAGCATCATCGGTATCAATATTTTTTTCATAGCTAATCTTCTTATCACTTTAAAACAGTGATTGTGGAATCTTAGTATAAGTTACGGCTTTGAAAGATAGAAAAGGAGCGAGTTAACGTGGGTTTAAGAATTGGGGATAAGGGATGAGGGATAAGGGATAAGGGATAAGGGATAAGGGAATAGGATTTAAGTTTTTGGAATTTGGGATTTGGGATTTGGGATTTGAAATAGGGATAAGGGATAAGGCATAAGGCATAAGAGATTAGGGATAAGGGAATAGGGAAAAGGGAAGAGGAAGAAATTAGGATAGTGGCGAAAGGTAGAAATACGAAACTGGTTTTCACCGAAAACGGTCTGTTCTCTGTTATCTAACTTTGTTGTCTGTCCATTGTTGTCTGTCCTCCGTGGTCTGTCTTCCGTTGTCTGTTCTCTGTAATCTGTCCTCTGTTGTCTGTCTTCTGTTGTCTGTCCTCTGTTGTCTGTCGTCAATGGTCTGTCCTCTGTTGCCAACCGGGTTATTCCTCAATCCTGATCTCAAACATTTTATCCCAATTTTTTCCGGTAACGAAAATCGTTTTCGTGCGGGGATTGTAAGCAATTCCGTTAAAAGCCTCTGCTTTTGGGTGGGTGATTTGTTTGCGTAGTTCGCGAAGATCGATGACCCCTGTAACAGAACCCGTTGTCGGATCGATCACCGCAATAGCGTCACGGCCCCAAATGTTGCCGAAGATTTTACCGTTTATCCATTCGAGTTCGTTGACGCTTTTTATTTTACGGTTCGACGAATAGACATTCACATAATCGGTCAGCTTATGGCTTTTTGGATCCATCGTCCAGATTTTCTCGGTGCCGTCCGATTGATAAATCTGATTTCCATCGTGGGTTATTCCCCAGCCTTCGATTGGTTTGTCGTAATCAAATGAACCGATCTTTTTTAGATTGTCGGCATTATAGATGAATCCGATTTTGCTCTGCCATGTGAGCTGATAGATTTTGTTGTCGAAAACCGTGATTCCTTCGCCAAAGTACAGCTGATCCAAATCGACCTGCTGATAGACTTTTCCTGTTTTGTAATCGTATTTGCGGATGTATGACTTTCCATTCTGGCCCGTACTTTCAATCAAGGTATCGCGATAGAATTCGAGGCCTTGCGTAAAAGAGGTCACATCATGCGGATAGGTATTTACGATGGTGTACTTCACAGGTTTTGGAACGATGCTCGACCCGATTTCTATGCGGTGCGTAACTTCCTGGCCCGTAGTTTCGCCTTCGAAGAAAACCAGCGCTTTTAGATTTTGGTAGCCGAGTTTTTGATCCTTTAGCGGAAATTCGGCAGTTGCCAGGCCGCTTCCCGATTTGATTCTTTTGTCGTTCACATAATATACGACGCTGTCGACCGTCTTATTTTTTGCATTTGTGAGCTGCATTGTAACAACATCGGCATTGACGTATGTAGTTTTAAGCTTGGCCGGATCGAAGGCGAAAAACGTTTCATTATTTTTTTTGTCCTCACAGGACAGGATTGAAAAGCTTAATAAAATGAATGCGAACAGATTATATTTTTTCATGTTGACTTGGAGCGATTTTCATGGCAGAATGCCGATGTTTTGTACTGTTTGTTCTTGCGAAAATACAAAAAGATTGTATATTTGCAACGGCAAGTCCTACACGACCAGCTCCTGCAGAATCCCCCAGGATGGGAACATAGCAAGGGTATGCGGTTGTAGCGGTGCGATGTAGGTCGCTTGCCATTTTTTTTTATCTTGCGTCTTCCTTCGGGAAGATTTTTTATTTTTGGACGTTTTTGAATTGTTGAAGCTATTCCTGCTGTCCGCTGTATCTTTTCCGCGCTGAAGACGCGCAAAAAAGGATGCCGCTTCCATCAGGGCTAGGGCAGCATCACTGGCAAGGGCAATCACAATCTCAAGGATTACAATTTATAATTCACAATGCAAAATCTCATTTTATCATAACTCAAATCCCTAATCCCTTATCCCTAATCCCTTATCCCTATTCCTAACTCCTAAATTCCCAACTCATGAAAAAACTACTTTGCCTTTTCTTACTCGTCACCTCAATCTCGTATGCGCAAACCGACGCCAAAGCGCAATACGCCGAGTTTAAAAAAGAATTCGAGACTTATCGCGACAATCCGCTGGTCTCGTCCGAAAACAGTACGATCAAACCTGCGCCTTGCGGACAATACACGCTTAAGTACATGATCACCGGAAGCGGTTTTGACGAAATTGTTTCGATTCCGCCTCCGCGTAAGCTTTGTGCCGACCTGAATCGTTTCGACCGAAGCAAAAATCCAGACGTGGCAACCGATTGGGAATATGAAATTAAACCGGTCGGCAATAGGTTTTATGTGATACGGGGACAGAAAAAAGGCGGCGATGGCACGCAGGAATTTTATTATTACGAGCATAAAACGAATAAATAGACGCGCGTTGCTATAGATATTAGACCGCTACGCTATCAGATACGCTTCGCTTTAGATTGTGAATCATAGCTTCACGTAGTACATTTTTATATTTAATAGACAGCAGAAGCTGACAGAATGAACGATATAAAAAACCAACAACCGACTTACACAAAGTAATTCTCATCACAGGCGGATCCTCCGGAATTGACTTGAAATTAAAAGGAGGACAACCAGTGGCTGTCAGGTATTTATGAACAAAATTATCCTTATTACAGGCGCTTCATCCGGAATAGGCAAGGCAATAGGTGAATTTCTTCATCAAAATGGCTGCACAGTTTACGGTACGAGCCGGAATCCGGAACGAGTAGTAAACTCGGTGTTCCCGTTAATTGCACTTGACGTGCGTGATTCCGAAAGCATAGCTATCGCAGTTGCAAAAGTGATTTCAATCTCGGGACGGATCGATGTGCTGATCAACAATGCCGGAGTCGGGATAACCGGGCCGTTGGAGGAAATTCCGGCAGCAGAGATCAAAAACAATTTTGAAACGAATTTCTTTGGTCCAATCGAGGTCATGAAAGCGGTTTTGCCGCAAATGCGCGAACAAAAAAGCGGCCTCATAATCAACATCACGTCTATTGCCGGATATATGGGATTGCCGTACAGAAGTGTGTATTCGGCTTCCAAAGGCGCATTGTCGTTGATTACCGAAGCACTTCGGATGGAAGTAAAACCTTTTGGAATTCAGATTACAGATGTTGCGCCCGGCGACTTTGCCACCAATATCGCTTCGGGACGTTACCACGCGCCGGTTGTTTCGGACTCCCCATATGAATTCTCGTACGGAAATACGCTCAAAGAAATGAACGAACATGTAGATGCCGGAAGCAATCCCGATGAAATGGCTGAAGCGGTATTCAAAATCATAAACACCCCTGATCCGAACGTACATTATAAGGTTGGCGCATTCATGCAGAAGTTTTCAATTGTACTCAAGCGGATCCTGCCGGACAAAGTATATGAAAGCCTGTTGATGAAGTTTTATAAGCTGACGTGAGGGAGGAGGGATGAGGGATTAGGGATAAGGGATGAGGGATGAGGGATTAGGGATTAGGGAATAGGGGCTTGGAATTTGGAATTTGGGATTTGAAATTTGGTATTTGGTATTTGGAATTTGGAATTTGGAATTTGGAACTTGGAATTTGGAATTTGATATTTGGAATTTGTGAAAGGAAAAACTAAATCGAATTTTTATCGCACCCTTAACCGCGCATCCAAATCGGAAAGAATATCGTATTTTTGCGCCGCATCCCGACACCATGCGTTAGGGATGGACGCAAGTGCCATGCACTGCAAACAGCCCGGCCCGCAGGGAAACGCCCAAACGAAACAACACTAATATTTTTATATGAAATTTTTTATCGACACCGCCAACCTGAATGAAATCAAAGCTGCACAATCGCTTGGTGTATTGGATGGCGTGACCACAAACCCTTCGCTGATGATGAAAGAAGGCATCACCGGCAAAAACAATATCCTGAAACATTATGTTGACATCTGTAACCTTGTTGACGGCGATGTGAGCGCTGAAGTGAATGCGGTGGATTATGACGGAATGATCCGCGAAGGCGAGGAGCTTGCCGATCTTCACGAGCAAATCGTCGTGAAATTACCGATGACGAAAGAGGGCGTTATGGCCTGCAAATACTTTTCGGACAAGGAAATCAAAACCAATGTAACTCTTGTGTTTTCGCCAGGACAGGCGTTGCTTGCAGCGAAAGCCGGTGCAACGTATGTATCACCGTTTATCGGGCGATTGGACGATATCTCGACCGACGGACTTAATCTAATCGAGGAAATACGCGGAATCTATGACAATTACGGTTATGAGACAGAGATCCTCGCTGCTTCGGTACGCCATACGATGCATATCGTAAACTGTGCAAAGATCGGTGCCGATGTAATGACAGGTCCGCTTTCGGCGATACTTGGATTGTTGAAACACCCACTGACCGACATCGGATTGGCGCAGTTCATTGCCGATTTTGAGAAAGGGAATAAGTAATTTAGCAGGATGTTGGCAGTCGCAGTTGGCAGTTTCGGAAAGTAGGAACTAAACTAGTTAATGAAAGCCACAGATTCACAGATTTAAATATGTGCATTTGTGGCTTTTTATATTTTGACTACGACTGCCTTTTGCTTATACTGCGACTTAATACTTAGTACTGCCTACTTCCACTGCTTAGGAAACTACTGCGACTGCATACTATTTACTACAGCCAACTGCGACTGCTTACTGCTAACTGAACCAATCAACTGCTGTTCGAAATACGGATCAAAAACATTCGTAAACGCATTTTTGATCGTTCCGTCTGCATTTAGAACAATTGTGCGGTGAATCTTGGTGATTGCCCATTTGTCTTTTATACTATCAAAATTCTGACATCTGTACTGTATAATACCGGGAAAATTATAGCGTGCTAGGGTTTTTGTCCATTTTTCCTGGTCATTGTCGAGGTTCACTGCGACGAATTGATAGTCGGGGTATTTTTTTGATAAATCGAGTACTTTTTTATGTACTGCGATGAAATGGGAATTCAAACGATCCGACCAACAAAAAATAACGGTTTTCTTTCCTTTGAAGGAATTTGATGAAACAGCCTTGCCGCTTTTGTCTATAAACATGACTTCTGGAAGCGGTTTTCCTGCCTCGAGTAACAATATCGCATTCCCAATACGCGTGATTTCGTTTTTCTGGCTTTTGTCGGTTGAATATTTATGAAACGTTTCGAGGAACCTCTGATTGTTGCCCATGTTCTGGTCTTCCAGCAGATAATTGAAAGCAATGTTGTTCAGAACAGTATTCTTGATACCCGAATCTTTTATCAGCGTATCGGCAATCTCCATTTTTGCTATGTTTGTTTGAAGCGTTTTATCGACGGTTTTGGGATTCGTCCGGTCTTCTTTGGAATTGGCGACATTGTTCAGCATATGTGACAAATAACTCACATACGGCGGATAATTTGCGAGCAAGCTATTATTGAAATTGATGTCTTGACGATAGTCATAATAATTGGACGGAACCTTCTGATTTGAATTGCCGTTCCTTATTTGATGGGCAATTGGATACAGCTCCTTTGTCGCGTAAATCGTATAATCAGTAGCTGCCCGTGCATAAA
>JAEYZX010000162.1 GCA_023427845.1 Bacteroidota bacterium | reverse complement strand
GATCTGTACGGAAACATTTTTCACGTGATTTTCCATTGCAAACAGCGTAACGGGAATCGTGACTTTTTCGGATGGCGATATTTTTCGCGGCAATGATGCCAAAACCATTAGCGGACTTTTAACGGGCGTCGTTTTCTCGGCGCTTCCGTAAGCACTCGACGCAGCATCGCCGGCTACAACCATTGTACGGACCGATCCCGCATACTTCGGAAGTATGATTTTATGGGTTTTGGTTTGTCCTTTTGGAAGATGAAATGGACCAAGATAAACGACTACCGGTTTAAACCTGTTGGCTTTTTTGGCGTTTGCGGCACCCAAATCCTGATCGCCGCCAATGCTGAAAATCTGATTGATTTTCCCACCGTAAGCACCGATTATGTCATCATAGACATCCCACGTCAAAACGCCCAAAGCTTCTCTTTTGTAAAATTGGTCCCATGCATTCGGTGTCTTAAATCGGGTCAGGTCAAGCAAACCATCATCGACAACCGCAATTGTATAGGTCATTGCTTTTCCGTTTGCCTCGCTAACCTTTACGTTGTAATCCTGTTCAGGCTTAAGCACCGCAGACATTGCAATCTGCGGAACAAGCATGGTGTTTTTATCTACTACGCTTATAGGAACGATGCCGTACATCCTGATAGGCGAATCATTATTTGAACCCGCGTGCGGCTGCAACAATGTTATGTTTAAATACACGTTTGGAGCCATTTCACCAGTTATGGGAACCGATACTGTTGTTTCACCTTTTTTTGTTTCGGCCCAAAGTGTTTTGATAACGCGCGATCCGTTTTCGATTGAGATCAATGCGCGTCCGCCTTCACTTGACGGAAATGATATGTGCGCACTTTCGCCGGTTGCATATTCTTTTTTATCGGTTGAGAATACAAGCATTGTCGCATTTGACGCATCGGTATTTCTCGTTTTCCCGGACCAGCTCGGCCAATCGACCAATACGGTTTGCGATACTGCATGTCCACCAACGGGATCCGATACCCGAATCAGGTAACGTCCCCATTCGTCATCGGTAACCGCAAAAGCAACATGCGCTTTTCCGGATGCATCGGTAGTGACTTCATAATTTTTATAAGCCGTTGTGATAGTAGCGGAATTATAATTCGACAAATTTTCTTCCGAAGCATCCCACCACCAACGCCAGTTCACTTTATATACTTTTACCTCAAGTTTGATGTTGGCTTTGGGCAAACCATTTTCATTTACAGCGACAATGTCGTATCGGTTTACTTTTCGGGTCTCCAGCATTCCGTATTTGTTGGTTTCCGGTGTTTTAAGCCCGATGTAGGTTTCATATGGCGAGTACGTCGCAGTAACGACATCGGTACTGAAATCGCCTCCTTCTTCAAATGCTTTTGTGATGAATGAGGCTTTTAGCATGCCCGGTGCCTGAGAATTGAATTTGGGCGAAATTGGGATTGTTGCTTTTCCGCCCGCATCGACCCGGCCTGAGAAAATATTGATTTCTTCGGTGCTGAATTTCCTCACTGCATCGTCAAAATCATATCGGTCGTAATTCTTGAAAGTTGTTTGATGTTGCGTGAACTTTGCCTGCATTTCGACACGAAGATTTTTTGCGATTGCTCCATGAAGCCAGGTTACGGAAAGATTGGCGAAATTTGGTGATAGGGATGAAAGCACCGGTTTCGAAAACGTATTTTTGATCTTAAGCCGGTTAGGTTTGATCGTTTCAATTTTTATGCTTTTGTGGAATCTGGCGCCACCAACGCTTGCAATTGCTTCCCAGTTACCTGTTGGCGCATCAACGCTTGTTGGTACAACAAATGCATAATGATTCAGCGAATTCGATTTTACGACCGTCTGATACCGTTGCTTACCATGCGGATCATTCAGCGTCAACTTTATCGGATGCGATTCGGGAAGCTTGTTATTTGCATCATTCAGCATAAACGACAGATACAGATTGTCGCCCGGACGCCAAACTCCGCGTTCACCATACAGATAACCTTTCAAGCCTTTTTGGAGCGATTCGCCCACTATGTCGAAGTTGCTTACCGAAAGCGAGGTCCCGTCATCCAGTTTCACATAAGTGGAATTATCACCTTTGGTAACAATGGCAAAGTATGCGAATTTGGTCAGATCGAAAGTAACGGTACCGTCGGAACACGTCGATTCTTCAGCGATCTTCTGCTGCTGATAAGTGTAAAGTTCTACTTTGGCGCCAGAAACCGGCGCGGTCGTCACGATGTTATTTACCGCAAAAAAATAGGATTTATCTGCACCTCGTTTTGCAATAACACCGAGATCGGTTGCAAGAACATTGGTCGCTATTTTTGCATCATAAAAGTAGGAACTCGTGCACGGATCCTGCCTTTCGCGCCATTCGTAATCTTCTTCGTAATAATAATCATCGTAATATCCGCTTCCGCTGTAATTGACATCATCTTCGGGTATTTCTTCTTCATCATCATTATCGGATACCGTTGAACTATCGCACTGGTAGGTCGAATACGATTTTTTAAACGAAAACTCTACACGGTAAACCGCGCCGGGCTCGGGAGTGATAATTTTTGATAAATCGAGCGCAAAGCTGTTCCACTTGTCGTAATTCAGCAGCGGACTTTTCTTCAAAACCAACTTTTGTTTTGCAACCGGCTGGGCAACGCGTTTCAGATTTTGTGCGCCATTGAGTTCGTTGTCCTGCAGAAACTGAAGTATGTTATTTTTATAAATCTTGTAAACTTTGACATCGACTGCATTGAGGTTTACGGTTTCAAAATTGATTTTGAGGTTTGCCGAACCTGGCAGAATCGTACCACTTTTAAGGAACCTGACAGTTGGAACCAATTGTGCAAATGCCACTTTCTCGGAATGCGTTTGTTTTAATTTATATCCGTCCTCGCTTGCAATTCCGTCGAAAACTTCTACAAGAAGCGAACCTTTTAACGGCTCATCAAAAAACGCTTTAAGTACGTTTCCGTCGGCTGAATATGAAATGGTTGCGGCCGACTCGACAGCTACTAGTCCGTCGAAATCCTGCATTCTTTCAAGCGGATCGGAAAAGTTTATCAGCAACGTGCGGTTGTCGCCATCGGGAACTTCGATATTTACGACTTTAAAGTTATTCCTGCCCGCAATGTCATATACAATCGTGCCTTTATAATCAAGATCTGCAGGCTTGCCGTCGTACTTTATTTCAATTTTGCTGTCGTCATCAAACCTTGTGATGCTGTCGACAACAAACTTGAATTCGGTTCCGGTGCTGAGTGTTTTGTCGAATTTAATCGGAAGTGATTTGCCTTTTTGTGATGCCGATAGGATTTTCGCGGCAACTTCCGGTCGCATCTCATCAGCCGATTTTAGGACGACATTCAGATATTGCATTGTTTTATCATGCGATTGGATATCGTGCGTACTGACAATAAAGTCCTGTTTTATAGTATTTACCGTAAAATTAAATTCTTTTTTATTTTCCGGAACTTTCAGCAAATTGCCAAGATTGAATGTAATTCGATACTGTATCCCGTTTTGAAGTTTTTCGGGTATGAACGCTACAGTATTCGGCGATAGGGCAATGACCTTCCCATTCACAGCAGGTGAAATGTCGAATAAATTATTATCGAGTAATTGATTGGGCTTCCATTCGGTTTTGCTGAAAGCAAGCACCACCCGAAAATCGGATTTTGCAGGAACAACGCCCGAGGTGAATCCGGAAATGTATTCCTTGAACTGCGAAGGATCGGAATTGAAATCTGCCGCACTTTTTCGGCTGCACGACTGGATAACGAAAAACATTAATGACAGAATCAGGATTCTTCCGGTTTTCATTTTAGGGTGGTTTTTTAGTTGACGGTTCGCACCTGCTTTTCCGCAATAACAATTTGTATTTCAAATTATTGTTCTAAAAGTACCTTATTTTTTGAAAATTTTAGGAAGAATTTTTATACAGTGTTATTTCCGCTTTGTGGCGAAGAACTCTTGCATCAAATTAGCGGCCTTATCTTCAAGAACTCCTGAGACGACAACCGTTTTTGGATGGAGTTTGGTCCCATTCACAATATAACCGCGCTGCAGGTCGCGGGCACCAAATACGATTTTGGAAACCTGGCTCCAATAGAGCGCGCCGGCACACATCTGACAAGGCTCGAGCGTCACATACAACGTACAACCTTTAAGATATTTTCCTCCAAGGAAGTTCGCCGCAGAGGTTATTGCCTGCATTTCGGCATGCGCGGTAACATCGTTAAGCAGCTCGGACAGATTATGCGTTCGGGCGATTACGCGATTATCGATAACGACGATTGCACCCACCGGAATTTCACCGTTTTCAAAGGCAATTGCAGCTTCGGCGAGTGCTTTCTGCATAAAGTATTCGTCGGTAAAGATGTTTTCCATATTCAAAAATACGATTTAAGGCTTAGAGTCGGCATCAAAAGCGACTTTCGCAAAAAAAATATGATGATGGATTGACTTATATTTGCGTTATGGCATACGATATCCTTTCAAAAATTGAATATCCCGTAGATTTGCGACGTTTGGACAAAGACAGTTTACCGACTCTTGCGTCTGAATTACGTGAATTCATCATCGATATTGTTTCGGTGAAAGAAGGCCATCTCGGTGCAAGCCTTGGTGTTGTTGAGCTTACAATTGCACTCCATTACGTGTTTGATACGCCTTCCGATTTACTGGTGTGGGACGTGGGCCATCAGGCATACGGACATAAAATCCTGACCGGCCGAAAAGACCTTTTTGAAACCAACCGGCGATGGAAAGGAATATCGGGATTCCCAAAAAGGAACGAAAGTGAATATGATACATTTGGCACAGGTCATTCGTCGACTGCGATTTCGGCTGCCTTGGGAATGGCGCTGGCATCTAAACTGAACAACGATACCGAAAAACATCATATTGCAGTTGTGGGCGACGCTTCAATTGCATCGGGAATGGCATTTGAAGGATTAAATCATGCAGGCGTAACCGATGCCAATCTACTTGTGATATTAAACGACAACGCAATCGGAATCGACCCAAGCGTGGGCGCGCTTAAGCAATACTTTACAGCGGTTAAGGAAGGCCGAAACCCGCGTCAGAACAACATGATCAAGTCGCTTAATTTTTCATATTCCGGGCCGATAGACGGGCACGATATATTCGCGGTCATTGCAGAACTGGAAAGGCTTAAAAAAATTAAAGGTCCGAAATTCCTGCATGTAATCACTACAAAGGGAAAAGGACTGCTTGAAGCAGAACTTGATCAGGTGAGATATCACGCACCGGGGCGTTTTGACAAATTAACAGGAAAACTTGAAGCAAAACCGGAGGAAAACCTTCCGCCAAAGTTTCAGGATGTTTTCGGACTGACATTGGTTGATTTGGCGCAGAAAAACAAACGAATCGTAGGTATAACACCCGCTATGCCAACGGGAAGCTCCATGAAATTCATGATGGAGGCGATACCGGAACGCGCTTTTGACGTTGGAATTGCGGAACAGCATGCAGTGACGCTTTCGGCGGGAATGGCGACGCAGGGAATGATTGTGTTTTGTAATATATACTCAACATTTTTACAACGCGCATACGACCAGGTGATACATGATGTTGCATTACAGAATTTACCTGTTATCTTTTGTCTTGACAGGGCGGGGCTTGTTGGAGAGGACGGCGCCACACATCATGGCATATTTGACATTGCATTTCTGCGATGTATTCCAAATATGATTTTGTATTCTCCCATGGATGAAATCTCGTTGCGCAATATGATGTACACTGCTCAGCTTGGGCTCGGACATCCTGTCGCAATCCGTTATCCGCGGGGACGGGGCGTCATATCCGACTGGAAACAACCGTATGCAGCAATTGAAATCGGAAAAGCAACTTTGTTAAAAGAAGGGACCCGCGTGGCTATACTATCGCACGGGCCGATTGGAAACAGCGTGCGATCTGCTTTCGCCGAATTGGAAGATGTTACCGTATTCGGACATTACGATTTTGCATTCGTAAAACCGTTGGACGAACAACTTCTGCATACGATCTTTAAAACTTATGAATCGATAATCACAATCGAAGAAGGTGTCGCTAAAGGCGGTTTCGGAAGTTCCATCGCAGAATTCTCAGCGACGCACAATTACAGCAAGCAAATTAAAATATTGGGTATGCCGGACGAGTTCATCGAGCACGGCACTGTGGAAGAGCTTCTGAACTACAGCAAGCTTGATGTTACAGGCCTGGCGCAACATTTTCGGCAATACTAAATTCCTCAAAATAAAAAAACCTGCGATTTCTCACAGGTTTTTCATACTAAAAACATATTCTTAGTTCTTAATGATCTTCTGAGTATAATTTAATGCCTCACCACTTACTTTCAGCATGTACATACCTGATTGCAGGTTGCTGATATCGATTGTAGTATTGGTATTGAAGTTTTCATTAGCAACATTATAAACAATACGTCCATTAATGTCAATTATCTGTAGGTTCAGCTTGCCAGAATACTGGTTAATGTGGACAGTTACTAATCCTGTTGATGGGTTTGGATAAACTTTAATCGCATCTGCAGCGTTGAAGTAGTCAACTGCAAGTGTACAATTAGGCCCGTCAGGGAATGCAGTAAAGTCTTCAACCTGATCAAGTGCATTGAAAGCACTTCCCGATGACGCATTCAATCCCATCCCGCGTCTTCTGAAAACCTCGGTCAGCATACAATAGTCATCACCGCCGGTTGTGGCCTGATCTGCAGCAAAAATAGCATTTCTGAAATCGATGAACGATGGGTTGCATGGCTGCAATTTCAATGCATCGATAACCAACTGCATCGCTTTGTTGTTACCGCCTGTACCCGAGTAGATATTTGGATCAAAACCGTATTTTTCAATGTATTTCCACGTCATGTCCCAAAGAGTTGCAGCAATAACCTCGCCTCTGTTGTGCTGAATCTCATCGTTTGAATCTGCGAATGTCAATGGATTAACCGACATGTCCGTTGAATATGGATAATTTCGGATACCGCCGCCATCTATTGGCTGAAATGCTGCGAAAGAGGCAATCCCTTTTGCTGTTTCTCCGACATCTCCGGCTTTAATCTGCATCATCAATGCCATCCAATCCGACCATCCTTCACCTGCCTGCTCAGCGTTATTTAAGCAGCCCGGCGTTGTAGCACCTCCGGTTAGTCGAGTTGAAATTCCGTGTCCATACTCATGTGCTATGATTCCGTTGTCGAAATCACCGTCAGTATTCACGAAGGTTTGTGCCGGAGACATCAATTTTACTGTTACGGTCTGCGACTGGAGTTGCGCAATGATAGCTTCTCCAAGTCCCATTG
>JAEYZX010000132.1 GCA_023427845.1 Bacteroidota bacterium | reverse complement strand
CTTTTATAGTATGGGTAAAAAAATTAGTGTCTTGCTCTTTTCTTTTCGTCCGCTTTTGGACCAACCCTTGACATTGCGCAACGGAAACCGATGTAATCTGTTGCCATATCCTGAGGGAAGTACCTTCTTTGCGCCGGATCCAGCCAATAAGCCCGATCTCTCCAAGATCCACCTTTATAAACGCGGACGTCGTCATTTATCAATGTGGTACGTTTTGCTGATCGGTCGAATTTACGGATCATATTTCCAAGACTGTCGGTTGTGACATTGTGTCGTGGAGAATCGTACATTCTTTTATCGTCTGCGATCTTTTCGCCTTCTTCCGAAGAACCAAAGTTGAAATAACGTGTCGACTGCCGATCGCCATCCCTGTAATTCCTGTTGTCGCTCTTATCGAAGTTTACACGAAGGTAAGTCTCCTGCTCGTCAACCGGTACTTGTGCAAGCTGGCCCGGCAAATTCCTTGCGATAATTTTTCCATTAGCCAAAGTATCATACTGGATAGTTTCGGTAGTTACCAACTCGGCCGTACCATCTTCACCAATTTTGTTCTTGGTATAGATATTACCTCTGTAATAGTTGAAATCGTTTGCCTCATCGTCAACAATTGGACGATAGACATCCGCAACCCATTCGGCTACATTCCCTGCCATATCATACAAACCAAAATCATTTGGCGGGTAATATTTCACTTTATTCGTGATATCGGCACCGTCATCAGACCATCCTGCGATTCCGCCGTAATCACCTTTGCCTTGTTTGAAGTTAGCCAATTGATCGCCGCGTACTTTACGCTTACCTGAACGAGTATAGCTTCCGGACCAAGGATATTTCTTTTGACCTTTGTAAATGTTGTATTCCCTTTGGCCTACATCAGCAGCTGCGGCATATTCCCACTCAGCTTCAGTTGGCAGTCTATATTCAGGCAAGATTATACCTGATGTTCTTTGCGCGTACACATTTTTTGCTTCGGTAGCATTTCCTTCGGCATCAGTACCTTGCTGGACCTTTTGGCCACGCATTCCTCTTTTCAACACCAGCTCTTCGTTTCCGCCATAAGTTTGTGACGGCTGATTCAGGTATGCCTCAGTACTGAATGTACTTTCTGCTTTAGCCTGCAATTTTGCGTCTTTGGCAAGATAGCGCTGATCTTCAAGCGTTTTTTCATTGACACGGTCGGTTCTCCATTTGCTGAATTCAACAGCCTGGATCCAGTTTACCCCAACTACAGGATAATCTGCATAAGCAGGATGCCTAAGGTAGTTGTTTGTCATTGTCTCGTTGTAACCAAGTCGGTTTCTCCAAACCAATGTGTCGGGCGATGCGCCTTCATAAATGTTCTTATAATTTTCCTCTGTTGGTGGAAAAACGCGCTTCAACCAGTCAAGATACTCCATGTACATAAGGTTTGTAACCTCAGTTTCATCCATGTAAAATGACATGACGTGTTGTTGGTTCGGTGAGTTATTCCAATCGTGCATCGGATCATCCTGAACTTTACCCATTGTAAATGTTCCACCTTCAACCATTACAAGACCGGGGCCGGTAGCTTGCTTCTTGAAGTTAGAGGCATATTGAAAACCACCGTTTTTGTCGTTGATTTTCCAACCAGTAGCGGTCGATGAGCCTTTTGAACTCGACTTCTTGCTACAACTAGCAAAACCGATTACTATTATTATGGATAATAATAGCCTGATAGCCATGAATTTGTTTACTTTCATATTTTAGTAGGTAATAAATTTCGGCGCAATATAAGAATTAACCGTTAAACTGCGCATCTTTTTAAAAAATAATCTCTTAGGCCCTTTTGAATTGAAACCAGTTAAGTGATAGAAACGCTAAAAGTTTTTAATTAGTATATCGCAGTTCGCTAAAAATAATTATTTTATTTTTGGCAATATTTTAGCACCACGGCCGTTTTCTTTAACTGATGAAAAAACTTCTTTTTTTTGCTTTCACCCTGTTCTCCTTGTCGTGTTTCCCGCAGCAAAATGGAACAGTGACATTGGAATGGAATGCAGATTCACAGATTTCTTACGGTACCTTCTCTGTTAATGTACCGAATTTCAACCCGGAGATGTTTTTCTTTGACGAATCCAAAAGAGAACTGTTCCTAAATCTTACGCTGCCCCAGACCGGACCGGTGAACGAATCTTCACTTCTAATCAGCAACACACAATATCAGACAATATCAGATGCCGAACTGGGCGACCTTTCGCGGGCTGCTATTCCCACACAACACCGTGCGCTTTTAATCAACAGTCTCGCGCGGGACCTCTACTCGGCGCACATCCGACTGTCACCTATTATAAAGGACGGCAACGGTTATAAAAAACTTATTTCGTTTGCTTATTCTTTTACAAACGGCGCAGTACTGAATCGTAACAATGCAGCAAGCACGGTAGCAGCGGTATCCAATTCGGTGCTTGCCAGCGGCGACTGGTACCGTTTTTATGTTGAGAAGTCAGGCGTATATAAAATTTCCAAAGGCTTTTTGCAGAGCTTGGGGATGAATGTCAACGGCGACCCACGCAAAATAAAGATTTACGGAAACGGCGGACGGATGTTACCACTGGTAAACAGTACGTTTTATCCGTCTGATCTTGCAGAAAACGCAATCTTTTTTCCCGGCGAACAGGACGGCACATTCGATTCGCAGGATTACATATTATTTTATGCCGAAGGAACCGACAACTGGAACGGGGAAAGCGATACCCACCTGAACTTATACTCCGACCGCGCCTACTACTATGTTACATCAGCAGGCGGAAATGGCAAACGAATCAACGATATGCCACAACCGTCGACGGGCGACACGGTGATCGACACCTTTAATGATTACCAATTTCACGAACGCGACCTTGTAAATATAGTACGCACGGGCCGCCGGTGGTTTGGCGAACAATTCGACATCGTATCGGAACAAGAATTCGAATTTAAGTTTCCCGGAATCGTTTCTTCAGAACCTGTTTCAATAACTGTAGCTGCCGCAGCCGCATCATTTACCGCTACATCAATGCAAGTGGAGGCAAATGGGCAAAACATCGCGAACTTATCGTTTAATAGCCTGACTGTAAATGGTTCTGCGCAGGCGAGTCCAAATGCCGCTACCGGCACACTTCCCGGGACCGAAAATGTCACGGTTAAGTTAACCTATAATAATAATGGCGTTCCCGGATCGCGCGGTTATCTGGATTACATTATCGCAAAGGCAAAAAGGTCATTGAAGGGTTATGGTTCACAGTACCGATATACGCATAACAGTTCGTCGACATCAGGAACTGCTACGTTTCAATTCAGTAATGCGTCTGATATAATTCAAGTTTGGGACATAACCGATATATATAATGTCACCAAAACCGTAAATAGTGGATCTTCGACGTTTACCTTCAATGCCAACCTTGGCGATGAACGAAAATATATCGTACTAGACGATACCGATTTTTATTCGCCACTAAAAGAATCCAAATCGAAAGTGGTGAACCAAAATCTGCAGGGAACCATATTCAAAAATCAGCAAGGCGTTTTTGAAGACATCGATTATCTTATCATAACGCCGACAAACCTGAATTCACAAGCCGAACGGTTGGCTAACTTTCATCGTTCGTATTCGGGCCTTAACGTGAAAGTCGTGAACCTGGAGACCATCTATCCCGAATTTTCATCAGGTCAGCAGGATGTTGCAGGAATTCGCAATTTCATTAAATACGTATATTCCAATGCATCATCTCCTGCGTTAAGGGTAAAATATGTGAACCTTTTCGGAGATGCATCATTCGACTTTAAGAACCGTATTCCAAACAACACGAATATTGTTCCTATATACCACGCCTTAAATGGTTATTCGGCTTCTGAGAGTGCATTTGCCGCAGATGATTTTTTTGCGTTAATGGATCCAAATGAAGGGAATATGGGATTCATTACGACTTTTGGCGGACTCGATATAGCGGTGGGCCGAATGATCGTCAGCACATTGAAGCAAGCCGAGGAAATGGTTACGAAAGTCATCGATTACCACGATATGAAATCCTACGGAAGCTGGCGAAACAACTACGTATTTATTTCTGATGATGCCGACAAATCGGGTGACGTTCAATTACAGCAACGCCAAAATCAACTTGCCGACCTGATAGCAGTACAAAAGCCGTTTCTGAATATCAAGAAAATCTGGATGGATTCGTATGATCAGGAAAGTGCCTCGGGAGGTTCCCGTTATCCGAAAGCACGCGAAGATCTTTTCAATGCATTTGAAAAAGGGGCGCTTGTGTTCAATTATCTCGGACACGGTGGCGAAATGGGGCTTTCAGGCGAAAGGATTTGGGAACGGTCGGATGGTGAAAATTTGAGCAATCGATACAAATACCCTCTGTTTATCACTATTACCTGCGATTTTTCAAGATTCGACAATCCGTATGTTCCCACGGCGGGCGAATATACATTTTGGAACCCAAGAGGAGGTGCGATCGCGATGCTGACCACAGTCCGTTCGATCAATCAGTCGGATGCGCAAAATTTTAATGATCGCTTACAGGAAAATCTTTTTTCGTATAACAGTTCAGGAAGCAGCAATCAGTATCCGACGATTGCCGAAGCACTTCGACAGACAAAAAACGCGATGCCGAATTCAGGCGGAAATGTAGTTCTTTACATAGGCGATCCTGCGTTGATGCTTGCGATTCCACGCCCTTCGATCAGACTAACCAAAGTCAATGATGTACCGGTAACCGGCGCGGTAGATGATTTTGAATCATTGGATTTCATCAAACTTACGGGCGAGGTTGTAGATGAAAACAATAATGTGCTCAATTCGTACAACGGCGAACTTGCGGTAAACATTTTCGATAAACCCATTACGCGAACCACAATGAACAATGACGGACCATCTGCAAGTCCGCCACACAACAGCACCATGGATTTTACAATCCTTGGCGAAACGATTTTTCGCGGGAATGCTTCAATCAACAACGGGCAGTTCGAATTCGGCTTTGTTGTTCCGCGTGACATCCGTGTGCCGGTAGGAAATGGAAGAATCAGTTTTTACGGAAAGCGCAACCAGATCCTGCTCGACAAGACGGGATATGACACAAACATAAAAATCGGCGGTATAAATGAAGACGCAGCGGTTGACAATATCGGGCCGACCGTTAAGCTTTACATGAACGACCAAACCTTCATATCAGGCGGTATAACAAATGAATCTCCAATTTTCCTGGCTTATCTTGAAGATGAAAACGGAATCAACACCGCGAGCGGAATCGGTCATGACATAGTTGCAATTCTTGATGGCGACGAAAGCAATCCTTATATACTGAACGACTATTATGAAACTGAACTCGATAATTATAAAAAAGGACATTTGAGTTTTCCGTTTCGAAATCTCGAAAAAGGCCTGCATACGATTACGTTCAAAGCGTGGGATGTTTATAACAACCCCGTTACAGCCGAAATCCAGTTCCTTGTTGTGGGCGATGAAACCATTACACTTAAGAACGTACTCAATTATCCAAATCCATTTACAAGCTATACGCAGTTCTGGTTTACGCACAACCGCCCGTTTGAACCGCTGGATGTTCAGGTTCAGGTAATGACGGTAACGGGCAAGATCGTCTGGACGCGAAACCAGGTTATTACAACCGACGGATTTCTATCGCGTGAAATTACGTGGGATGGCAAAGACGACTTCGGCGACCGCATCGGAAAAGGGGTCTATGTTTACAAGCTGACGGTCAGGTCGAAGGTAACCAACAGCAAGTCTGAAAAGTACGAGAAACTTGTAATACTTTAATAAAATACTATATTTGTTTAATAAATATCGAAAATTGAGAATGAGAAAAATTGCTATATTATTGATTTGTTTATGTGTTCAGTTTACCAAGGCACAAGACAGAGTTATCACCACAGGAGTTCCTTTTTTATTGATCGCATCCGACGCCCGTTCAGCGGGTATGGCCGATCAGGGTGTCGCAACATCGCCTGACGCATTTTCACAACAATACAACCCTGCAAAATATGCTTTTGCTCTTGATCAACAAGGTGTTTCGGTAAGTTATACGCCTTACCTGACTGAACTTGTAAATGACATCTCAATCGGTCAACTTACGTATTACAACAGATTCAACGAACGTATGGCATTTGCAGGAAGCCTTCGGTACTTTGGACTTGGCGAAATCGAATTACGTCAGACTTTTGATGAAGAGCCGCGGACAGTAAGCCCTAATGAACTTGCGGTCGACCTGTCGTACTCGCTTAAATTGAGTGAGAAGTTTTCGATGGCGGTTGCCGGACGATACATTCGTTCAAACCTGCGAATCCCTCTCCCGGACGGTTCATCCGACGCATCCCCTGCAAGCTCCTTTGCTGTCGATATTGCCGGTTACTTTCAATCGGAGGAAGTTGCCTATACCGATTTCAATGGCCGATGGAGAGGTGGATTTAATTTTCAGAATCTCGGACCGAAGATTAAATATGATGCCGGTGCTTCGGATGATAACAGCGCCAACTTCCTACCTGCAAACCTGAGACTTGGCGGTGGATTCGATTTCATTCTGGATGATTACAATAAGGTTGCCGTCGGTGTTGAATTCACCAAATTATTGGTGCCTACCCCACAAGATCCGGACCTTAATGGCGATGGCGATGTGACACCGGAGGAAAGAAATCAGAATAATGAAGACTACCAAAGCATCAACTGGGTGTCAGGAATTTTCGAATCATTTGGCGATGCGCCAGACGGATTTAGCGAGGAACTGAAAGAATTTACGTATTCTGTCGGTGCCGAATACACCTATCAGGATTCATTTGCCATGCGATTGGGTTACTTCAATGAAAGTGACATGAAAGGTTTCCGAAAGTTTTTCTCACTCGGCGCAGGATTTAAATACAATGTCGTTAAAGTCGACGTGTCGTATTTGTTCTCGGCATCCAAAGTCAAAAATCCGCTGGAAAGCACACTCCGATTTTCACTCACATTCAATTTCGGCGAAAAATACGAACAGTATTAATGTTTGAACCAACGCTATTTAAATCTCCAAATTTCCCCAATCGGAAATTTGGATTTTTTTTCTCCAAAACTTAGATTTATAATGAAGACACTTGACATAACCACTTCGTTCACAGTTTACGAATCTATTGATGAGCTTCCTGCAGAAGTGCGACATCTGATGCACGAAGCAACCGCAATTCGAAAGCAGGCATACGCACCCTACTCAAAATTTCGCGTTGGCGCTGCACTTCGACTTGACAATAACGAGATCGTGCTGGGATCCAACCAGGAAAATGCCGCATACCCTTCGGGGCTTTGTGCCGAACGTGTCGCCGTGTTCCATGCAGGAGCTGTTCATCCGGATAATAAGATAATGCAAATCGCAATTTCAGCTGCTTCAGACACTGCGCCCACCACTTCCCCTATTCCACCTTGTGGAGCATGCAGGCAGTCAATCGCCGAATATGAAACAAAACAGCAAACTCCAATCGAGATTTATTTTATGGGCGACAGCGGACCGGTTTATAAATCGGATTCACTTAAAAACCTGCTTCCGCTGATGTTCGACAAAAACTTCCTGTAGCTGCTAAAAATTGCATTTATAAATTTTAGTTGTAAAATGGATTGTGTATTTTTGCCTGTCACGGACTTGACCCTCGACACTGCCAGATCCGCAGTGGACAAAAACTGCTCCGTTAGCGGAACATCATTTTAAAATTACCAAGAACTACATGAAAGAAGTAACAAAAGAAGTTTATTTAAAGTGGTATGAAGACATGCTGCTTTGGAGAAAATTTGAAGACAAACTGGCTGCATTATATATTCAACAAAAAGTACGAGGTTTCCTTCACTTATACAATGGTCAGGAAGCGGTTCTTGCAGGAGCTTTGCATTGCATGGACTTGTCAAAAGACAAAATGATTACGGCCTATCGGAATCACGTTCAGCCAATTGGAATGGGTGTTGATCCAAAAGCGGTAATGGCAGAATTACTTGGCAAGGTCACCGGAACTTCTAAAGGTATGGGTGGTTCGATGCACATTTTTTCAAAAGAAAAGGGATTTTATGGCGGACATGGTATCGTAGGGGCACAAATCCCTGTTGGTGCCGGCATCGCATTTGCCGATAAATATTTCAATACAGGCGGCGTAACCCTAACTTACTTCGGTGATGGTGCAGCACGTCAGGGATCACTTCACGAAGCATTCAATATGGCAATGCTTTGGAAATTACCTGTTGTCTTTATCGTTGAAAATAACGGATACGCAATGGGAACTTCGGTTGAACGGACAGCAAACCATACCGATATCTGGAAACTTGGATTGGGTTATGAAATGCCATGCGGACCGGTAGACGGAATGAATCCCGTAAAAGTGGCGGAAGCTATGGACGAAGCAATCGAACGCGCCCGGCGCGGCGACGGACCAACTTTCCTCGAAATGAAAACGTATCGTTACAGAGGCCACTCGATGTCGGATGCACAACTTTATCGTTCAAAAGACGAAGTGGAGGAGTACAAAAAAATAGACCCGATTACGCAGGTCCTCGATGTTATAAAGGAGCAAAAATATGCGACTGATGCTGAAATCGAAGCTATCGACCAGCGCGTCAAAGACCTGGTAGACGAGTGCGAAAAATTCGCTGAAGAATCACCGTTCCCAGAGGTACAGCAATTGTACGAAGTGGTTTACGAACAAGAAAACTATCCTTTTATCCCTCATAAACTTTAATCATATGGCTACTATCATCAAAATGCCCCGCTTAAGCGACACAATGACTGAAGGAACTGTGGCAACATGGTTAAAAAAAGTAGGCGATAAAGTTACAGAAGGCGATATTTTGGCTGAAATCGAAACCGACAAAGCGACAATGGAATTTGAATCATTCAATTCCGGAACGCTTTTGCACATCGGGATTGAAGCCGGACAATCAGCGCCGGTAGATTCACTGCTTGCAATTATCGGGGATGAAGGCGAAGATATTTCCGGACTTCTAAAAGGTGAAGATCCTTCTAAAAAAGATTCATCCGCCGAAGAACCTAAAAAAGAACAGCCAAAATCGGACGATTCCAAATCGAATGCTGCATCTGAAGATAAAAAGGAATCGCAAAAAGACGGAAAACCGGCCGAACTTCCTAAAGGCGTCGTTGTCGTTACGATGCCACGGTTAAGCGATACAATGACAACCGGGACAGTGGCGACATGGCTTAAGAAAGTGGGCGACAAAGTAGCAGAAGGCGATATATTAGCCGAAATCGAAACCGATAAAGCGACAATGGAATTCGAGTCGTTCAATTCAGGCACGTTACTGCAAATCGGCATTGAGGAAGGCGAGACCGCACCAGTCGACAGCATACTTGCGATCATTGGCCCTGAAGGAACCGATATATCAGGAGTTGCAGAAAATTACAAAAAAGGCAGTGCTAAATCTGATGAAAAAGCAACGGAAGAAAAGCCTGACGCTGCTTCAAAGGAAGACGAAAAAAGCGACGAACCAGTTGAAACCGTCGCAGATGGAAAGAGAATTTTCATATCGCCACTGGCAAAAAAAATAGCTGCTGAGAAGGGAATCAATATTTCACAGGTAAAAGGTTCGGGCGAAAACGGCCGGATCGTCAAAGCGGATATAGAAAATTACAAGCCGGCACAGATGGCAGAACCTGCAAAAGTTGAAGCACAGCCTACAAAAGCTGAATCAACTGCCAAGCCATACGTTCCCGTTGGTGAAGTTTCAACCGAGTCGATCCCGAATTCACAAATGCGAAAAACAATCGCAAAACGACTTTCAGAATCGGCGTTCAGCGCACCTGTATTCTATCTGACGATCGAGGTTGCGATGGACAACGCCATGGCATCACGCAATACGATCAATACGCTGCCCGACACGAAAGTTTCTTTCAACGACATGGTAATAAAAGCATGCGCGATGGCGCTGCGGAAACATCCAAAAGTAAATTCACAATGGAAAGACGATGCAACGATCATCAACAACCACATCAATATAGGAGTTGCAGTTGCAGTTGAAGACGGCTTGGTCGTACCAGTATTGAAATTCGCAGATCAGCTTCAACTCACACAGATCGGCGCCAATGTAAAAGAGGTTGCTTCCCGCGCAAAATCAAAAAAACTTCAGCCTGCAGAAATGGAAGGAAGCACATTCACCGTGTCGAATTTGGGAATGTTTGGCATAACCGAATTCACATCAATTATCAACCAGCCCAATTCTGCGATTTTGTCTGTTGGCGCAATCGTCGAAAAACCGGTTGTACGCGATGGCCAGATCGTAGTTGGAAACACAATGAAAGTAACATTGGCATGTGATCATCGCACCGTCGATGGTGCTACCGGCGCGCAATTCCTGCAAACGCTGCGTCAGTATCTCGAAAACCCGGTGACCATGTTGGCGTAAGAGTCAGCATTTATAAAAATACTATTCCACAATTAGCCACGTTTCCCTATCAATAAGCGGATTCGTGGCTAACTTTTTACAAGCCTGCTAAAGATTACTTATTTTTCGCTTCTATCCACTTCGACATGTATTTTGTACTTGCAATTGTATGATGAAGCAGCATTGCGCCTAAAAAGTTTTTCCGTCGGTGCGATTCCAGATCGCTACAAAGATTCTCCAATCGTAACAATAATTCCATTTTAAAGTTACTGAGCAAAAATCTGGTATTCACAATTTCGTAACCGTTTTGCTGCATTTGGCACCACAATATATCGTCATTATAGAGCCGCACGGCAGCGTCGGCAAACTCTTGTGGATCATCCGCAATAAAACCATTCCATGGTAACTCTCCGGCAATCCCTTCAGCACCTATAGTGGTAGTAATACTCGGAGTTCCAAAAGTCATCGATTCGATCAATTTTCCCTTCAAGCCCGCGCCAAATCGCAGAGGTGCCAATAAAACGCGTCCGGATTTTATGACCTCATGTGCATTTTCAGCCCTTCCCTTAACCAAAAAACCCTTTTTACCATTATGATACTGCAATGCCTTATTTGATGGATACGCGCCATACACGCGCAGCGTTGCCCATGGCATCTGTAACCGGATAAGCGGCCATATTGTCGATTTTAAATAATCCACTGCATCAGCATTCGGATCATGAAGAAAGTTGCCGATAAATACGAAATCAGACCTTTGGTCAAAACCCGTATTCAAATTTTCAGTAACACGCTCAACCAGCAATGGCAGATAAAACAGTAAATCCACATCGATTTTAAAAATGCGGACTAACAGATCAACTTCGGTTTCCGAAATGACAAGTGTTAGATCGCACCTCAAAATGCTGGCTATTTCGCGTTTGGTAATGTCTTCCGTCAGCAAATCACGCTCATCGAAAGGTCGGCTCTTTTTTACCGCGTTTCCACGTGTGAACCTCAGAAAATGTAAGTCCTCCGAATCCAGTATTCGAACGGTATCGGGACAGTTTTGCGCGACCCTCCAGCCGAACTGTTCCTCCATCACAAACCGGTCGAATATTACAATTTTCGGATTAAGGTCTTTTACCAACACATCGAAATCCGAATCGTTAACTTGAATCTTCATCCTTGCGACCCCAATCGCCGCTAAATCGAACATATAATCAGATTCGGACGCCTGACTTGCGAAAGTAACTTTCATTCCGGCTTTCAGCAAAGTTTGAATCAGTTGTAACATCCGTTGCCCGGCAGCAGAGGAATCAGGCTCGGGCCAAACGAGGCCAATTATTAAAACATTTTGTGATTTGTCCATAAAAAAAGGATTGCAATCAGCCGCAGCCGCATTACAATCCGATAGAAATTAAAAGCTATTTATTATTGTGTCACAATCCAAATTCCATCGCGGCGGATTGTAAGCGGATTCCAAAGTGTTTCCAATGCCTCTTGTGATTTCGAAACGGCCTGGGTTTTTGATTTTGAATCTTTTTTAGGCTGGAGTTTCGATGTTACTTTTGTATCAGGAAATACAAATTGATGTGCCCCTTCGAGAATTTTCTCGGAAATATTGAAGAACACCGTAGGGCTCGGTACTGCTTTGCTGTAACCATTAGCCGCTACAAAAAAGAGGCAGAGGATGATAATTTTTTTCATGATTTCCTGATTTTCATCCAAATATAATAATTTTTCAATTGCAAAATCCAATTTATATTTTTTTTGGGCGTTCCCCTCGCCAGGTGTTCCACATACCGGATCCGCCCGCCGGCTCGGGTCGGGCTGTACGCTGTATCTTTTTTCAACCCTTTCAGAGTTCTGAACTCTGGAAGGGTTTTTAGAAAAAAGGATGCCGCTTCCATCCCTAACGCGGTTAGTAAGAATACAGACGACAGACTTTTAGACAACAGACTATTAGACGACAGACGTTTAGACAACAGACTTTTAGACAGTAGATTTCTAGATCGCCCAGTTTGCTTTGCTTCAAATCCAATGTTTTCCAATTTAATATAGGCGGTAACTTCGCGCCCTGGCGGCTTTGCGTGCAATACACCCTGTGGCCCTCAGGTATTTTTAAAATAGTATAAAACAAAAAATCCCTCATTCTCATGAAGGGTTTTTAAAAAGACCCGAGG
>JAEYZX010000009.1 GCA_023427845.1 Bacteroidota bacterium | reverse complement strand
TCGCTGTCCCGCGTGAGTTTACTGATTGATTTGAAGTAACGCATTTTTTTGTCCTTCCGGATGAGCCTGAAGTAAACGGAAAAAGTATTTGTATTCAATTCCTTCTCAAACGAATTGCGTACTTTTTTGCGGTCTTGCGGATGGATGCACGACAAATAGTTGTCGATCGTCGGTTCGAAAGATCGCGGCTGACATCCAAGCAAATTGAATTTATTGTCGGAAAACGTCAGCTTTTTTGTGCTGATGTCGTATTGCCAATGACAGATTTCACCAATCTTTTCGGCATAATTAAATGTCTCGTTGATCAATTGCAGCCGGTGGTTCAGTATTTTAACCTGTCTGAGATTGATGTTTATTCTATTGAAGGTAAACAGAAAAACCAGCAAGGAAAATACAACCAGCAAAACTGCTGTGAGCGGCGCAAATGTAATTTCGTCGTCATGTTCGCTTTCCTGTTGTTCGAGAATTTTCTTCTCACTTTCGACAATCTTATTGATCTGACCGCGAATACGGTCCATATTGCCCTTCCCATCCCATAAACTCGCCTTAAAACTTGGTGAATTGGTGTCCTTAAGCCTGCTTTCACTGAGATTGTCGCGCAGGCCGCGAAAACGTTCATTGATTAAATTCGTCAGCACATCAAATTCGCGCTCCCTGTCGGGATCATCATCAATCAATTGTTTTATTGCCAATAAAGATTTGTTGATTCGTACCTGACTATAGCCGGTGGGTTCCAGATAGCGCTGGTCCTCGGTCAGGAGATAACCACGATGTGCGGCCTCTGCGTCTTTTAATTCAGAAAAAAGCGTTTCAAGATTTATACGGATTTCAAGACTCCTCTTTATCGACTGTTGTGTCTCGGTTAAATTATTGATTTGCCGAAACGAAATTGCAGCTATAAAAAACAACAGGAACAACGATACCACGAAAATCACGCTCAGTAGTGTTGAAGGTGCAAGGTGGTTCCGGAATTTCATAGGCATTTGATTATCGTTCCTTATCCAATAATTAATCGGGCCGAATTAGGGCCTGAATTGAATTCGTTACTAAAATTAGAAAATGTTACCTACTTTTCCTAGTGCGCGTTGACCCTTTTCTTGATGATACGCTGGAAGGCCGTTGGCGTTAGGCCGGTCGTTTTTTTGAATTGATTCGACAGATGCGCAACGCTGCTGTAATTCAGTTGATAGGAAATTTCAGTCAGCGTCAACTCGCCTTCTATAATCAACTGTTTTGCACGTTCGATCTTCTGGATGATGATGAAGTTCTCGATCGATGAATAAGTGACCTCCGAGAAAAGATTCGAAATATATCCGTAGCTGTGGTTCAGCCTGTCGGCGAGGTAATTTGAGATGTTGGTATTTGGAAGCTTTTCCTTTTCGTATATCATTTCAATAATGATATCCTTGGTTTTTTCAATAAGCGTATTCTTGTGATTGCTGACGATTTTAATACCGTAACGCTCCAATGCGGTGTCGAGTTCCTTCTGCAGTTCGGGAGTCATGGTCCCCTGGATTTCAACTTCGCCCAATTCCTTGAGTTCGTATGAAAGTCCGAGTCGCTCGAGTTGCTCCTGCAAGATTACTTTACATGCCAGATTGATATCATATTTTACGTACAGCTTCATATTTTTTTTTTATTGTAAATATAAAAATTTGCCTCTTACAAAAATCAAGCGGTGCTATTATTTTCGTAATTTGTACGAAAAATAGGGTTTAAAAATGGAACTGAACTGGACCGAATTTTTGAAAGGATCGGAAGACTGGGGATTCCTGTTCGAAATAATGCTTCGCACGACTGTGATGTACCTGACCATACTGTTTGCCCTGAGCGCAATGGGGAAAAGAGGCGTCAAACAACTTTCGGTATTTGAACTCGTAATTATCATCGGGCTTGGTTCGGCTGCGGGTGACCCGATGTTTTACAGGGATGTTGGTTTGCTTAACGGAATTGTAGTATTTGTGATGGTAATTCTGCTTTACAAATTGACCACCTATATAGTATTTAAAAGTGACCGCGTTGAAAAACTTATCGAAGGAAAGTCGATCTATCTTATCCAGCATGGAAAATTTTCAATACAGAATTTCAGCAAAGAACCTTTGGCGTATGACGAGTTTTTCAGCGAAATGCGGCAAAAAGGAGTTTCACATCTCGGACAGGTAGATTTGGCTATTCTTGAAATTTCAGGCGACATCAGTCTTTATTTTTATCCGGATGCAGATGTGAAATACGGGCTTCCGATTCTTCCCCATTTATACGCCGAAAAACAGCGGCAGATACTAAAAGAAGGAATCCATTCCTGCAGTTGGTGTGGCCACACCGATTTTCTTTCGGTTGCCGATGTCCATTTATGCCCGATTTGTCAGGAGGACCTTTGGGTTACCTCCTTAAATACCCCGCGGGTGGTTTAACCTCCAATAATCTCCCCGCCGTTAATATGGATGATTTGACCGGTTATATAACTGCTGTCGGCACACGCAAGAAAAACGTAAGCCGGACCCAATTCTGACGGCTGCCCTGCCCTGCCCATCGGGGTATCGTTACCGAAATCTTTTACCTGATCGAATGTTGACACAATCAATGGTGTCCATATTGGTCCGGGCGCCACACCATTTACGCGTATCCCTTTTGGGGCAAGCATCGATGCCAATGAACGCGTGAATGTCACGATAGCGCCTTTTGTACTTGAGTAATCCAATAGATGTTCGCTTCCGCGATACGCCGTGACCGATGTAGTATTGATTATCGATGCGTTTTTCTTCAAATGCGGCATCGCGGCCTGGACAACATAGAAAAACGGATAGATATTGGTTTCAAAGGTTTTGGTAAGCTGTGCTTTAGTGATGTCCTCTATCGATTCCTGCAGCGATTGGAATGCAGCATTGTTGACCAAAACATCAAGTTGACCAAACTTTTTGATTGTTTTACTGACTGCCGATTTACAGAATTTGTCATCACGCAAATCTCCTGCTATCAGCAAACATTCAGCACCGTGCTCTTCAACCATTTTTTTTGTTTCAACCGCATCATTATCCTCATTTAAATACACGATTGCGACATTAGCACCCTCGATTGCAAAATGCACGGCTACGCTGCGGCCGATGCCACTGTCGCCTCCGGTTATCAATGCGGTTTTGCCTTTCAGTTTGCCGCTGCCTTTATAGCCGGTGCGAATGACTTCGGGATGCGGACTCATTTTCTCTTCAGAACCCGGAATATTTTGTTCCTGTTCGGGAAATTTCTTAGGTTTTGCCATGACTAGTCTTTTTCCTAAAGTTAAAAATTTTGCCCGCTACAATCGCGAAAGATTAATAATTAATTAAGAATGTGAGTCGTTAAAGGCTTGTTAACATTTTGACTCTCTGTTCAGTTTTTCTATCTTTGAAAGAATCATAAAACTATCGATCATGAAAAAAGTAGCACTATCCCTTATATGCGGAATGACATTGTTTGTTGGATGCAAGTCGGAAGAAAAAAAGAATGATGGCGAGATCACCCAGGAAAATCAGGATTCGCAAACAACTACCACTGAAACGCAAACGCTCACAATCGATTTTACTCCGAAGAGCGGAACAAACGCATCAGGTACGGCTACTTTCACAGAACAAAATGGCGAAGTTACTTTCACTGCAAATTTAAAAGGCCTTGAACCGGGGGAACATGCGATACACATACACGAGAAATCGGACTGTTCCGCTCCAGACGCTTCTTCAGCGGGCGGTCATTGGAATCCAACCTTTAAAGACCATGGAAAATGGGGTTCGGCATCGTATCACAGAGGCGATATCGGAAATTTTACAGCGGATGAAAATGGCGAAGGCACGATTACTTTGACAACGTCTGAATGGTGCATCGGATGCGAAGATGAAACTAAAGATGTTTTAGGCAAAAGTGTCATTGTTCATGTCGGTAAAGACGACTTTGTAACACAGCCAACAGGCGATGCCGGCGGTCGCGCAGCCTGTTCCGCAATAATCCGATAATTAATAATCACGTAATCCAGGTACGTTACAAAATAAGTAGCTTTGCACTTTAAGCTACGCAATGATAAACCCATCAGCACATGGCTGGATAGTCAAATTTTTCCTCGGGCAGGGCTCTGAATCGGCACGCGAAAACGATATTGAGACATTTTATCGCGATACGGTCGGAACGGGTTTTATATACGGCCACATTATAGGATTCGACACTTCGGTTAAAATCAATACCGTTGGATGGTTATCGGATGAAATATCAAAGGTAGCGCTGCTCAATACAATGTTCCGGTTGTATGTGACGGTTACAGGCATACCTCAACCGAAAGAATTTATCCTAAGCGCCGTTTCTTTTTATGAAGAGATGAATCCAAAAGGATTCAATATTTTCAGGAAAGTGTTACCGGGAAATTCACCTGCTGCCAATCTGGAGAAAATCATTGATGATCGCGTCCAGACAAACGATAATTTCATCAGCAAGAACTTTTCGCATATTGTTACGAATGCACTGCTATTTATTGACGTGCTCGCGTATCAGCAGTATCTTGCTCATGGGGCAATTCCGGAGAAATACCTGAAAAGAACCGAAGAAATCATTATCAGTGCGGTCTCGCTTGCCCTAAAAATCAAAAGCAATAAGTCAGACCACGATAAACTTCTTATAAAATTATTTGAGGCCTCGGTACGTTACAGCAAATTTTCAAAAGCGGTACCCACAAACCCGGATGCGCTCCAACTGGATTACTTTACGAGCGACCTTGAAAAATGGTATCTCATTGACCTAGCGGGAATGGCATTATGGAGCGATGGGATTGTAGAAAATGAAGAGGCCTACTTTTTGCACGAGCTTGCGCGGCTTATGAATGTTCCGGATTCATTCGTGAACGAAAGTATCACCTCGGCCCATACGTTTATTTCGAGACACAAGAAAAACATCCGTTACTTCAATTATTCAAACCCGGTCAAGCATTTTTACGATCACATGACCCAGAGTGTTGTTGTACTGATAACACGAAACAAGAATCGCCTGGTTAAGGAAATTCGCCAGTCGGGTGAATTAATGGTTCTTCTCACACAATCAACAAGACGCGATCTTGATCCAAAAGAGAAAAAAAAGGTCAGAAAACAGTTGCTTGAAATATGCAAAACCATTCCGTCGTTAACGATTTTCCTGTTGCCGGGCGGAAGTTTACTTCTTCCGATACTTATCAAATTCATTCCGCAAATGCTTCCCTCGGCATTCAATGATAACAATCCCGATAATGAATAAAAAAAGCCGCTGGTCAAGCGGCTCATTATTTTAGAATTTGAGTTGATAGACCTTATCGAGATCCTTCTCCGAACTGATATTCACATTCAGATCGGTCACAAATCCCGAATTTAATCCGTATACCCAGCCGTGCAGCGTAAGTTCCTGGCCATTTTTCCACGCTCCCTGTACGATTGAAGTCTTCGCCAAATCAAACACCTGCTCTTTGACGTTTAGTTCGACAAAAGCATTGAACCGGTCAGATTCATTGATGATGGAATCAAGGTAGACATTATGCAATCGATAAACGTTTTTGATGTGGCGGATCCAGTTATCGATGATCCCAATTGAATCGTTACCCATCGCGGCCTTAACACCGCCGCAGCCATAATGCCCACATACAATGACATGTTTGACTTTAAGTACGTTCACGGCATAGTCGAGTACGCTCAGCATATTCATGTCTGAATGCACGACCATGTTTGCAATATTGCGGTGTACAAAAACCTCGCCGGGTTTCGCACCAATGATTTCGTTTGCAGGTACGCGGCTATCCGAGCATCCAATCCACAGAAGTGGCGGAGTTTGACCCTTTGCAAGATCTTGAAAATAGTTTGGGTCTTTTTCGAGCGCAGCTTCTACCCACGCTTTGTTGTTTTCTAAAATTTGTTTATAAAAATCGCTCATCGGATTTGTGTATGGTTTATAAAATTAACAATTATATATTGGTTTCTATATTTATTTCTACTTCGAAAATTCGTTCATCAATTCCTTCTTTATTGTTTTGCGTTTCAGCATTTCGTCGTGATGTTCAACGCTCACGTGATTCGGAACTTCTTCGCTTTCCTCCAAATGATAGGCCTTTTTGAAGCCTTTCAGTTTCACTTTTATGTTGTCATCCTTGGCGCGTACCGTTTTGAATTCGCGTATTAGATCCAGAATGTCATGTGCGATATAAACCGTATCATGTGCATTGATGACGACTTTTGAGTTTTCGGGAATGCGATTTAACGTCGATTTTATCGCTGCCTTGTTCAAAAATGAAACTTCCTGCGCAAGGTCAATGTGGATCACATCGCCATCGACATATTCCTCTTTCCTGAAATTGTACGCGCGCTTGAGGTTGCCCCGAAGGATAAAGATGATGCTGATTACGATTCCGAGCGCGACACCTTTGAGCAAATCGGTAAACACAACCCCTAAAAAAGTTGCGATAAACGGAACAAACTGGTATTTCCCCTTGTGCCAAAAATGAATCAGTGTTGCAGGTTTCGCCAATTTATATCCCACCAAAAGCAGGACAGCAGCCAGTGTGGCCAATGGAATCCTGTTCAGAAATGCAGGTATTGCCAGTACGGTCACCAATAATAAAACTCCGTGAAAAATCGCCGACATTTTAGTTTTAGCGCCGGCATTCACATTCGTCGAGGTGCGAACAACCACAGATGTCATCGGCAGTCCGCCCAGTATCGCGCTGATCATGTTCCCGATACCCTGAGCCTTGAGCTCCACATTTGTGTTGGTATATCGTTTCTGCTTGTCCATCCTGTCGGCGGCTTCGATGCACAACAGTGTTTCGATTGATGCCACCACGGCTATAGTCGCACCAACGATCCATACTTGGGGATTTGTCAATGCTGCAAAATCGGGTAAAATAACGATATTTTGGAAATCTTCAATCGATTGCGGAATCGGTAAATTCACAAGATGCTTGCTGTCGATAGCAAGGGCGCTGCCGGTTGCACGAAAGACTTCATTGAGCAAAATCCCAACTCCGACTGAAACGAGTGCGCCCGGGATCAGTTTCAGTTTTTTTAGTTGAGGCGATTTTTCCCATGCGATCAGTATTCCCAATGAAACCAATGTAACCACGATTGCGCCGGGATGGATATAATTAAATGCGTTAAAAAGTGAGGAGAATGTATTTTCCCCGCCAGTTTCGAAAAAAGATTCACTGCCTTCAAAATTTTCATCATAGCCCAATGCGTGCGGAATCTGTTTCAAAATAATGATCAGTCCGATACCCGCGAGCATTCCCTCGATGACATTTGTTGGAAAATAATTCGAGATGCTTCCGGCTTTTAGGAATCCCAAAATCAATTGTAAAATACCCGCGACAAGAGTGGCGGTAAGAAAAATGTTGAAAGCGCCAAAATCGGTTATTGCGGTTAGGACTATCGCAGTCAGACCTGCAGCCGGACCGGAAACGCTCAATTGTGAGTTGCTGAGAAGCCCGACCACTATACCACCGACAATTCCGGCAATTATACCCGATAACGGAGGGGCACCCGATGCCAAAGCGATTCCGAGACAAAGCGGAAGCGCAACCAAAAATACCACCAAACCAGACGCTACATCCGATTTGAGGTGTGCAAAAAGATTACTATTTTGTGTCATACCTAAAATAAGTTTAATACATACGTTCGCAATGCACACAGTACATCACATAAATTTTAAAACGGCAATGTATTAAACCTGTTCAGGCGGCGGAATGAAGATTGAGGCATGTACGTTGTCATGTTTCGACAAGTTCTCTGATAATATCAGGCCAGATGTGTTAAGCGATAGGTCGATGAAGTGATATTCGCCAATTTTTAGTTCGGCTTTGAGTTCTTTATGCGTCAGCTCCTCTTCGGTCATGCTGTAGAATATAGACGTGTCGCAACTTTTTTCGATCATGCTGACAACCGTGGGCGTCGAAAGGAATACGACGAATAGTAGCAATGTGAATTGAACGACAAATCTCATGACGCAAAAATAACGTTAAATCTTTTAAATTTACAAGTGGTCCGATTTGATTTAATTTTATATTAACATTGAGTCGTAAGCATGAAAAACCGGGCATGTAAATACTGCATCCCCGGTTCTTCAAATTGATATAAGATTTTACAGGGTTTCTTCCAACCATGCATTCATCATCCAAATCGTTTTTTCCTGTTCGCTGATAAATCCGCTCATCATAGCATTTGTTCCTTCATCCATAATTTCAGCCGTACTCGCAAGGATTTCGCGTTCTATCTGAAGTAATTTTGAAAGTGAATCCACAATAAGTTGCACCGCCTTTTCATCGTTGGAGATATTTTTTCCGACCGTAAGCCTGTTGTGCTGCATGTATTCTTCAAAAGTATGCAACGGCGTACCACCTATCGTAAGTACACGTTCGGCGATTTCATCAATTTTAAGCTGCGCATCATTATAAAGTTCTTCAAATTTCACATGAAGGTTGAAGAACCGCTTTCCGCGGATGTTCCAATGAAGTCCGCGCAGGTTTTGATAGTAAACCTGAAAGTTCGCCAGTAACGTATTAAGTTCGGTGATTATCAATTCGGATTCTTTGACGGGAAGTCCTAAAATATTGGTTTTCATATAATCGATTTTAATTGTTATTCTTTCTAAATTTAAGAATCTTTGTCCGACCTTACAATAATTGAAAGCTATAGTTTTCTTATTTTTATCACAAAAAATCGTATAATGACAATTACGCAATTGCAATATGTGCTCGCGGTCGCCGAACACAAGAATTTCACCTTGGCTGCCGAGAAATGTTTCGTGACACAGCCTACGCTGAGCATGCAAATCCAAAAAATCGAAGAAGAACTCGACATATTGATTTTCGATCGGAGCAAAAAACCGATTGCGCTAACCGACATTGGCCAGAAAATCGTAAATCAGGCAAAAAATATCGTAAATGAATCCGGACGCATCAAAGATATTGTAGAACAACAGAAAGGTTATATCGGCGGCGAGTTTCGATTGGGGATTATTCCGACCGTGATGCCTACGCTGTTGCCGATGTTCCTGAACAATTTCATTAAGAAATATCCAAAAGTGAAACTTGTAATCGAGGAATTGAATACCGATGAAATCATAACCAAATTGAAGAATGGCCATCTCGATGCCGCAATCGCCGCGACACCACTTGGCGAAGAAAAATTGAAGGAGATCGTGCTTTATTTTGAACCATTTGTGGCCTACATACCTGAAAGCCACAAGATGATGGAAAAACAGGAAATAGAAGTATCGGACCTGAATATTGATGAAATCCTGTTGCTGCAGGATGGCCACTGCTTCCGCGACGGAATTTTAAATTTATGCAAGAGCACCGAATTATCGGAAAACAGCCATTTCAGCATTCAAAGCGGAAGTTTTGAAACTTTGATACGATTGGCCGACGAAGGTTTGGGAACTACGCTGTTGCCCTATTTACATACGCTGGACCTAAGGGAAAAAGACAAGGGAAAACTGCGTCATTTCACCGAACCAAAACCAGCACGCGAAGTAAGTCTGATTTTTCCGAAGACCGAATTGAAGATCCATATCATCGATGCACTACGCGCTACGATTGCGGGAGTGGTCAAAGGAGCAATAGTTTTTCAAAATGTGCAGATTGTAAGTCCGCTTCCGAAAAAATGAAAAGGAGCCTTATGACTCCTGTTTCATTCGATCTATCACATAAATGCAGTCTCGAAGTTCGGGTTTTTCATTTGTGAAGTATGCCAGCCATTTGCTTAGCTGTTCGATTTCATATGGAAGCAGCACTTTGTCTGCTTTTTTTAATTCTTTCCTGAAAAGAGCAGGATCGAAACTCGCTTTCTCAAGAATTGTTTTGGTATAATCATAAATCATTCTGGGCATATTATAAGATTTAGGGGTTATCTTAAATAAGAACGTTGCGTAAATGTATAAGAATTATGTATACGCAACAAAAAAGAATACCGATTAAATGCAAAAATATACGATAATCGGCATTATTTTAGCGTAAAATTAAAACAATTCTTACAAATAAATAATTCTAAGATGTCAAATTTTACCATGTGGAATAACGCAACAAAAAAGGAGCCATTTAAGCTCCTTTTAATTTTATTTGTTAACGTAGATGAGGCATTGCCTTAATTCAGGCTTCTCTTTGGTAAAGTTCAGAAGCCATTCGGTTAGTTGTTCAACTTCATAAGGCAACAAGATTTTTAATGCTTTTTCCAATTCTTTGCAGAACAGTAATGGGTCAAAACTAACTCTTTCGAGAATCGTTTTTGTGTAAGCAAACATTGTTCTTTTCATAATATAGTAAGTAATGAATTCTGTTTGGCGATAATCAAATTTACTAAAAATTCGATGTCATTACACCTATCCGATGTTAAATTTCGTCATGTTACCTCTTGTGTGCGCGGAACATTTCGCGTTTTCCGGGGGGTCCGTCGAGCTTTTCCACGGTAAATCCGACTTCGATCATACTGCGTTTCACCACGCCTCTCGCCGCATAGGTTACCAATACGCCGCCAGGCCGCAAAGCCTTATGCATGCGGCGGAAAACATCAGTACTCCAAAGTTCGGGCTGTACGCGATAACCGAACGCGTCAAAATAAATCAGGTCAAAAGTTTCGGATTCATCTATTTCGGCGAAATCCTGATTTCTTTTGGTCAGCGAAAAATAGTCGCCAATAGCGGTTTTGGTTTCCCACGGGCAATCGTGCATGCTCTCAAAAGCAGCAAGTTCATCGTTTGCGTCAAGTTGGCCCACATAATTCATAAGCCTTGCTTCCTCCGATGAAACCGGAAAGGCATCGACACCGGTGTAGTCGACATGCTGACGGGTTTTAACGGATTCCAAATACGTTATGAAGGCATTGAGTCCGGTGCCGAAACCAATTTCCAAAATTGAAATGGATTTGTCATTAAACAGCGAAAAACCGTTTTTTATAAATACATGGTAGGCTTCTGCGATCGCACCGTGTTTAGAGTGATAGCACTCATCCCAATCGGCCAGTCGTATGGTTGTTGAACCATCTGAGGTGGTGATGATTTCCCTTTTCAATTATTTTATGTAAAGCTTTTTGATACGCGGTATAGGACCGCCACATTTAACTTCGTGGCATTTCACGCAGGCGTCGATACCGGAGTTGAAGTGCTTTTTGGCATTTTCCGGATCGGCGTAAATCAATTTTTGGGCATTGATGAATTGAGCAGCCTGATCTTTAAAAAAAGCATCATTTTCAGTATCGTCGGCCATCACCGCTTTATGGATTTGCAGAAAGTGGTTGGGAAACTGACCGATTGTATCCCCTTTTTGGATGCGGGCCTTCAATCGTTCGTTGTCGATGTACATCTGCTCCATCAAAAGCGACATCTCCGACATCGAATACATCTCGAACTTTTTAGTTTCGGAAGCCTGCTGAACTTCAGGAGTCGGCAATTCTTTTGCATCTGCAGCTTCCTTTTTATTACATGACATCAGCAACAACGCAACAATGCCGATCAAATAAAACTTCATCATTTCTGGATTAAAACGCCGTCTGCCTGAAATGCATACGTAACTTTTGGTGCGGTGATCTTATCGATTTCCTCTTGCGATTCGCCGCCATCTTTCGCATAATGCTTTAACTGATCAACAGAGATCACGTCCAGATAAGCGCGGCCGCTAACAATAGCCTCCGAATGATCGGCATTCAACGGCACGAAAAATCCGTAATCTTTGAACCTGACAAAAGACTCACTGTTGTCGGCAAGGTCCATTTTCATCCAACAACCTTTCTTTTTGCAGACATCGGTGATGGTCGATTTGAATTTAAGGGCAAGCGTATCGCCTTTTTTCATCGATTTATATTTGCGAAGCATTTCTTCTTTCGAAAGCGCTTTGTCGGCATCTATTTTCCCGCCGAACGATGCATAGGAAACTTTGACGTGATTTTCGGCCGTAGTGACCACTTCAATTTGTTTTTCGGATTCAACTTCCTCTGTAGCTTCAAAAGAATCTTCTTTCAACGCAATCGTATCTTGTCGTAACGTATCGGCAGGAGTTTCAATCACAGGATCGGGCGCAACATTTTCCTCGTTATTTTTACAGCTTGCAAACATTAAAAGTGTACAGGCAAATAGAGCTATATTTTTCATTATGATAAATTTGATGTTCGAATTGATTCGTGCAAAAATAACCAGTTTATTCCAATGTGGTGTTAAATTTGACGATTTTTGAGTTTGCTAAGTGGATTTTGATCTGCAATTTATATGATGAATAGAAAATTATACATAGGCATTTAATTAATGATGCCAGCGCAATTGCAAGACCAATATTTTACTACTTTAGCCGAATACTACTAGGTCAGGCCAACAGCGTGCGCCGTGCACGAAGTAGTTTTCATTAACAACAGAATTATAATGAGTCAAAAAACTACTCACGCAATCGATATCGTAAAAGTGCCTGTCTCAAAAATTGGCTCAGTCGATTTTGAGAACCTCGCTTTTGGAAACATTTTCACCGACCATATGCTGGTTTGCGATTATAAAGATGGCAAATGGCAGCAACCCCAAATTAAACCATACGAACCGTTTTTACTTGACCCATCGGCAAAAGTATTTCATTACGGCCAGGCGATTTTTGAAGGAATGAAAGCCTATAAAGATTATAATGACGATGTTTGGCTGTTTCGTCCGGATCAGAACTTCGAGCGATTCAATAAATCGGCCGTAAGGATGGCAATGCCTGAAGTCACTTCCGAAATTTTTATCGACGGATTGCGACAACTTCTTGATGTTGAACGCGAATGGGTGCAAAAAGGCAAAGGCAATACACTTTACATCCGGCCCTTTATGATTGCGATTGGAAGTGGTGTCATCGCCGCACCGTCAACGCAATACCGTTTTATGATCATACTTTCACCCGCACGGGCGTACTACTCCGGTGAAGTGAAGGTTGTGATTGCCGATCACTACAGCCGGGCGGCAAATGGCGGAATTGGTGCCGCGAAGGCAGCCGGAAATTACTCGGCGCAGTTCTATCCAACAAAACTTGCGAACGATAAAGGCTATCAGCAAATCATCTGGACCGACGACGCGACTCATACCAAACTTGAGGAAGCCGGAACGATGAATGTCTTTTTCAGGATTGGCGATACATTATATACAGCGCCCGCAAGCGAACGCATCCTTGACGGTGTCACGCGGAAAAGCATCATCGATCTCGCACGCCGCGAAGGGATTGCTGTCGAAGTGCGGCCGGTGAGTGTTTCCGAACTGATTGCTGCGGCAAATGACGGATCGCTTAAAGAAATTTTTGGCGCCGGTACTGCCGCTGTAGTAAATCCGATCGTCGGTTTCGGATATGGCGACGACTATTACGAACTTCCTAAGCTTGAAAATTCCGTCGCACTGCAGCTTAAGGAAAAACTAACCGACATACAGCATAAACTTGCCGAGGATACTTTTGGATGGACGGTAAAAATATAATCAATACTGTTTAACCAAGTATTGCTGAGAAATCGGGTTTGAAGTAATTTGGCCCTTTCATCACTTTGCCGTCTTCGCGATAGATAGGCTTTCCATCCGGTCCGAGCTTGCTCATATTCGATCGTTGGATCTCGTCAAAAACCTGTTCGATTTTGTGCTGAAGCCCATGTTCGATTATCGTACCGCATAAAATGTACAGCATATCGCCCAATGCATCGGCAATCTCAATCGGGTCGTTGTTCTGAACCGCCTCGAGATATTCCTCATTTTCCTCTTTCATCAGATTGTACCGCAACATGTTTTTGCTTTCGCCGAGACATCCTTTTGGTGATTCACAAAATCCAAGTCCGAAAGCGGAATGAAACTCTTTGACGGCGTTCAATTGTTTTTGCATGATCATAGATTTATAGGATGCAAATTAGCGGGTTTCGGCAATGAATCCATACTTTTGCACGAAAGTTATTCACCATGTTTTCACAAGGCCAACTCATTTTTGCGGGATTATTTTTACTTGTTTTTATTATTGCCGCGATTTTTGTCTATCGAAAGGACGCCGCACTTCATAAGGTTTTTTACAAAGGAAGCTATCGTGTTTTGATTGGCTTTCTGCTGTTCATCGGACTGTTGTTCGTTATCAAATTCTATCTTAAAGGATAAAAAAAAACTCCCCGGTTTAGTGGGGAGCTTTATATTTTATAGTTACTTGCCTGATAGAAAACCGTAGTTATCTGCGTAGTAGAGCATCTGCTCGGCAAAAGATTTTGGTTGCTGAATTTCAAATGCGGTTATTTTTCCGTCTTTGGTCTTCGGAACAAGCACCGGATTGATGAAACCGCTGTAAGGCGCCGAATTAAATCGCTTGTTTCTGTCAAGCACTTCCTTGTGCAATTTCGGGTCAGGTATCACACCATAGGTCTCCACGAGCGTTTTGGCAGCATTATAATCGCCTTCCGATTTTATGCGCTGCGTTTCTCTCAGCAGCTGCCCGAAAAGTTCGTGAAGTTTCTCGTAATTGGTTATGTTGAAATAGGTTTTGCCACCGCGCGTAACTTTCTCGATAACATTGTCTTTCTTCCCTTTTTCGAAAACCCACTCGCTGACCCATTTTCGGTTTCGCATGTGCGATTCTTCAATGTTTGAGCCAAGTTCGATACGAACAAGCTGTGTCATCATTCCGTTTCGGATATATTCGTCATAAGCGGCAGTTCCAACTTTTTTCCAATCGTCGACAAGGCCAAGCTCCTGGATTTTCGGATTATAAAGGTAGTACAGCCCCACAAGGTCGGCGCGTCCTTCCTCCAATGTGGAAGCGTAGCTTTTCAATGTTTCCTTAGGCGTCCCGATTCCCTGGTTGATCTGGCCCGATGCATGTCCGATTACTTCATGCAGA
>JAEYZX010000195.1 GCA_023427845.1 Bacteroidota bacterium | reverse complement strand
CTTGAAAGTATTCGACCTGGACAGGCTCAATTATAATAATGACCCCCAGCAAGGTGGAGACGGTTTCTTCGATTTTCTTCCGGGAATTACCGTCGATACACAAAATGGCCGCATCATTTTTACACGTGTGGAACCATTCGGTAAGACGCTATTTGAAAAATTGCGATTGTCGCCAGCTGAAGATTACGACGGCGGATTCTACAATCCGAACCAGGAGAAGTATGTGTTCCGCAACATGTACGAGCAGACGCAGGCAGGGGCATTGCAGGAAAGCGAAAAAAATAAATTCCAGCTAAAGGGCCGGTTCAAATCGACAGGCGGCGACGGGATTCCGATTGGTGCATTCAATGTTCCGCAAGGTTCGGTCGTGGTTACTGCCGGAGGACGTGTGCTTTTGGAAGGCGTTGATTATAGTGTGAATTACCAATTGGGACGCGTACAGATTTTGGATCCGTCGTTGGCGAACACGCCGGTGGAGGTTTCGGTCGAGAATAATTCCGTTTTCGGACAACAAACCAGAAGATTCATGGGAGTCAACGTCGAACACAAAATATCCGACAATTTCCTTGTTGGCGCGACATTCCTCAAAATGACCGAACGTCCTTTTACCGCGAAATCAAATTACGGACAGGAATCGGTCAACAATACAATTTTTGGATTCAATTCGAATTTTGCGACAGAGGTTCCGTTCCTGACACGTCTCGTAAATAAGCTTCCAAACATCGACACCGATGTTCCGTCCAATATTTCGATTCGGGGTGAAGTTGCCTTTTTGAAACCCGACACTCCAAAAGCCGATCAGTTCAACGGCGAATCGACCATTTATGTTGATGACTTTGAAGGTTCGCAAACAAATATCGATATGCGTGCGCCTCTGTCATGGAGCCTGTCTTCAACACCGGAGAACTCGATTCATCCCGATGCGCCGGAAAACAACGTCGACTTTGATGGAGATGCAGTAGATTTGAGCTATAATTTCAAACGTGCCAAATTATCGTGGTACAGCATCGACCCGATTTTTTATGCGCAACGTCCCGGCGGGATTTCGGTTCAGGACATCGCCTATAACTCTACCAGAAGAATATACAGCGAAGAACTTTATCCTGCAACCGATATTGCAGTTGGCCAGCAACAGGTGATCAATACGCTTGATCTTTCCTACTATCCGTCTGAACGTGGTCCGTATAATTACAATCCCGCGGCCGCCGCAACAAATGAATTGCCAAATCCAACCGAAAATTTCGGGGGAATAATGCGATCATTGAATTCGACCAACTTTGAACAGGGTAACGTCGAATATATTCAGTTCTGGGTTTTGGATCCTTATGTCGATTCGACAAATCCGGATGCGCCAGCTCCTTCGAACACGGGAAAAATTTATTTTAACCTGGGATCGATTTCAGAGGATGTTTTAAGGGACGGACGAAAACAATTTGAAAATGGGCTGGGGCCAAATCAAATAACGACAACAACAATATGGGGTAAGGTTCCGTCCTCGCAATCGCTGATTTACGCCTTTGATACAAACGAGTCCAATCGGGCCAATCAGGATATCGGACTGGACGGACTTAACGATGCTGAAGAAGCGGCACAGTTTCCGACGTTTGCCGGGCAACCCGATCCTTCCGGCGATAATTATCAGTACTATCTGAGTGCCAATGGTTCAGTCGTTGAGCGATATAGAAACTATAACGGACTCGAAGGCAATTCGCCTGTAGAGGTTGGCGATACAAACCGTGGTTCGTCTGCTGTTCCCGATGTTGAGGATATTAACCGTGACAACACGATGAACACAATCAATGCATATTATGAATATAGCATCGACCTTCGTCCTAACATGCAGATTACCGATAAGTATGTTACCGATATACGTGATAATGTACCGGCGGTGAATTTACCGGATGGCGCTTTGCCAACCACGGCACGATGGATTCAATTCAAAATACCGGTTGCGCAGTTCGAAAGTAAAGTCGGCGGTATATCCGATTTTAGGACCATACAGTTCATGAGGATTTTCATGACCGGATTCAGTGACGATATCACAGTCCGATTCGGTTCGCTTGACCTTGTTCGTGGCGAATGGCGACGATATACGAGAACCCTTGATCAGGACGATACGAATCCGGATGATGACAATACCGAATTTGATGTCCTGGCAGTGAACATTCAGGAAAACGGTGACCGCTGCCCTGTTGAATATGTTTCACCACCGGGAGTAGAACGTGAACAACTTGTGCAAAATAATTCCATCATCAACCAAAACGAACAATCGCTGTCGTTGCGCGTTTCCGGCGCCGGACTTGATGAAGGTGTAAACACGGCCGAATCATTGGGCGATTCACGTGCGGTATTCAAAAACGTGAGCGTTGACATGCGCCAGTTCAAGAAATTGAAAATGTTTCTTCACGCCGAAAAACTGGCATCCGATTGCCCGGGTGGACTCGAAGACAACCAGATGATTGCGTTTATCCGATTTGGTAATGATTTCACGGATAACTTCTACCAGGTTGAGATCCCGCTTAAGGTGACTCCGTCAACTTGTATGGGCGACTGCTCCAAAACGCCTGAAGAAGTCTGGCCGGCAGAAAACGAAATCGATCTTGCACTTAGTTTACTGACCGACCTTAAGATCATGGCAATGCGTGACGACCCCGAGCTCATGGAGGACAGCAACGGAATACGATATATAAACGAGGGCCAGTTAAATAGCGCACTCGCCGGAAGACCTAACGAATTACGATTGGGTATAAAAGGAAATCCAAATTTTGGGCTGGTCCGCACACTAATGCTCGGATTGAAAAACAACACACGCAATCCCAGGATTCCGGAGGGAATTACAATGACTCCGCAAGCAGTACGAGGTGAGGTTTGGTTCAATGAACTCCGTTTGGCAGAGATGGACAACAAAGGCGGTATGGCAGCAGTGGTGAACATTGACTCAAATATTGCAGATTTCGCGACTATTTCGGCAACGGGTAGAATGAGTACAATCGGGTTTGGAGCGCTTGAAGAAGGTCCGAATGAAAGAAGTCGCGAAGACATTCAACAATATAACGTAGTAACGAACCTGAACCTTGGCCAGTTGTTACCAAAAAAATGGGGAATCAACCTTCCGTTCAATTACGCGGTTGGCGAAGAAACGATTACGCCTGAATATGATCCGTATAATCAGGATATCCGTCTGGACCAACTTCTCGACAATACTGAAGATGCTGCAGAGCGTGAAAACATCGAACGGCGCGCAATCGATTATACCAAACGTACGAGCATTAACTTTATCGGCGTGAGAAAAGAAAGGGCACCTGAACAAAAACAGCGCATATACGATCCCGAAAACCTTACGCTTTCGTATTCGTATAACGAAGTCAACAGGCATAATTTTGAAATCGAAAACTTCATCGATCAACAGGTCAACACCACAGTTGATTATGCATATACGTTCCAGCCAAAAGTTGTCGAGCCGTTTAAATCGACGAAGTTCATGAAGAAAAGCAGCTATTGGAAACTGCTCAGCGATTTCAATTTTAATTACCTGCCGTCGAACATCAATTTCAATACTAACATCATCAGGCAGTACAACAGGCAGCAGTTCCGACAAATCGACATTGAGGGAATCGCAATCGACCCGCTTTACCGACGAAACTTCCTGTTCAATTATCAATACGGATTCAATTACAACCTGACAAAAGCGCTGAAGATCAACTATACTGCTTCGTCAAGTAATATTGTACGGAATTATATGGACGAGAATAATGTTCCCGATAATACCGTTACGATCTGGGATGATTATTTTGATCCGGGCGATGCCAACCAGCACATGCAGCAGATCGTAGTAAATTACGATTTGCCTATAAATAAAATTCCGGCACTGGCATTTGTTAAATCAACGTATTCGTATACAGGAGATTATAGTTGGCAGCGTGCTTCGTTGGCTTTGACCGAAGTCGAGCATACCGATGGATTGACCTATGATCTGGGCAACACGATCCAAAACGCAAGTTCACACCGTTTGAATACTGCGTTGAACATGGAAACATTCTATAAATATATCGGATTGGCGAAAAAACCGCGTCAAGCTCCAAGGCCGGCCGCTGCCCCACGACCTGGCCAAACAGTGACAAATACGAATGTACCTGCTGCAGCCGCGGGGAACGTTTGGTTGGATGGACTTCGAGGCGTACTTACATCTGTCAAAAACATCCAGATAAACTATACGCAAACTGAAGGTACGGTACTTCCGGGGTATTTGCCTGGCGTTGGATTTTTCGGTACTTCAAAACCTACATTAGGATTTACGCTAGGAGCGCAGGCCGATGTGCGTCATGAAGCTGCACGGAGAGGCTGGCTTACATTATACCCTGAGTTTAATCAGAACTTTACCCAGGTTACGAATAAGACTTTGGATATAACCGCCAATATGGATTTGTTCCCTGATTTCAAGATCGACCTTAATGCAAACAGGACCTACGCGAACAATTATTCGGAACAATATGATGTAGACCTGACCGATATCGACAATCCGTATCAATCATTGTCACCTTATAACTTTGGAAATTTCTCAATTTCTACCGTGATGTTGAAATCGGCATTCAAAGCAAGTGACGAGGTAAGTTCGTCGGCATTTGATGAATTCCGTTTTAACAGGATCGTCATTGCTGATCGTCTGGCTATCCAACATTATGGCGGGACCGGCTTTGCCCGTGATGCCGACGGATTCCCGGTTGGTTTCAGCAAAAACAGCCAGGCGGTTTTATTGCCTTCGTTCCTTGCGGCATATACCGGACTTGTAAGCAATGAGACGGGAGATCGCGCATCGAAGATTTCGTTGAGTCCGTTTAGGGATTTTCCGATTCCGAACTGGACAATCAAATACAGCGGATTGATGCGTTATAAATTCTTTAAAGACAAGTTCAAGAGATTTTCATTGCAGCACAATTACCGCGCGTCGTACACCATAAATTCCTTCAGGTCAAATCTTGATTATTCAGAAAATCCGGGCGGGCTCGATGCAGGTGGTAACTTCCTGAACAAGACCGTGATTTCAAACGTGAATTTGGTCGAGCAGTTTAATCCGTTGATCCGTGTTGATTTTGAACTCAAAAACTCGTTCAAGTTCCTTGCCGAAATGAAGAAGGATCGCGCGCTTTCGATGAGCTTCGACAACAATTTACTGACTGAGGTCTCCGGATTGGAATACATCGTCGGGCTCGGTTATCGTTTCAAGGACGTAATATTCTCTTCACGATTGGCCGATACTCCGTCGGGTGTCATCAGGAGTGATATCAACGTTAAAGTGGATCTGTCCTATCGTGACAATGAAACCATTGTGAGGTATCTGGATTACGACAACAATCAGTTGGCTGGAGGTCAGAATATCTGGTCGGCCAAACTTACAGCGGATTATTCGTTCAGTAAAAACCTGACGGCCATATTCTATTACGACCATTCGTTCTCACAGGCTGTAATATCGACATCATTCCCGATGACAAACATCCGTGCCGGTTTTACGCTGCGGTATAACTTCGGAAATTAAGGAAATACTTAGTAAAACATTTTAAAATAATAGGGGTAAACTTTACATTTGCCTGAACTAATTAAAACAACAAGAAATGAATATCCCGTCAAATTTAAAATACACAAAAGACCACGAATGGATTAGTTTGGATGGCGATGTCGCTACGGTTGGAATCACCGATTTCGCACAGAAGGAACTTGGTGATATCGTATATGTGGAGGTTGAAACTCTTGATCAGACGCTTCAAAAAGATGAAGTTTTTGGAACAGTTGAAGCAGTCAAAACCGTTTCCGACTTATTTCTTCCGCTTGCCGGTGAAATCATCGAATTCAACGACGCACTCGAGCAAACTCCCGAGACCGTAAATTCTGACCCGTATGGCAAAGGATGGATGATCAAAGTGAAAGTTGAAGACACCGCCGATTTTGATTCACTTCTTTCGGCTGACGACTATAAAAAGTTGATTGGTGCCTAAAAATATATGGCTGCTCGCTGCAATGGTTTGGTCTGTCCTGGTAATGGTGGCCTGCCTCACAAGTTTCAGCGGGTTTCCTGCAGTTGGCGTGCCGAGTGCCGATAAATACGTTCACGTACTGTTTCATTTTGTTTTTACCGTTTTATGGTGCCTGTACTTTCAGAGCCGCAGGCGAACTTCCAACAACTTGAGAATTGCATTCGGAATCGTTGTGTTGTCAGCTGTTTTCGGTGCTGCAATTGAAATCGCACAGGAAGTTTTCACAACAACGAGAAAGGCCGACATGTTGGATTTAGCCGCAAATTTAGCCGGTGCAATACTGGCTGCAGTCGTAGTAACGATATTCAATAGGATGTTCAAAAAATAAATACAATTAATATGGAAAAGAGTCCCGCTTAGGTGGGATTTTTCTATTTTTATCCCATGGATGTCAGACAGTATTTAGATTCTACCTATCTCAAAACCGCGGAACAGGCGGACTTGTCCGAAGATGATAATTCAAGTGTTGTAAAGAGTTATATCGAGGAGGCAATTAAGGAGCAATTCAAGCTTATAATGATCCGTCCGGAATATGTTTCGATGGCAAAGAAGATGATTGAAGAATCTTCTTCTGCATTGGCTGTTGGTACAGTCATAGATTTCCCAAATGGAACTTCTTCCATCGACGATAAATTGAACCAGGCACAACAAGCAATAAACTCAGGAGCAGATGAGCTTGATTTTGTCTGTAATTACCAAGCATTCATTGATGGGAATATCGGCCTCGTAAAGAATGAAATCCTGAAAGGGACCGCGTTAGGCCTCGAAAATTTCAAAGTCGTTAAATGGATAATCGAAACGGCTGCATTGAATCCTCAGCAGATTGTTCAGATTTCGGCACTAATAAAAAACGTAGTGCTGACAAATTTCAAGGAAAGCCAGATGAATTCGGTTTTCGTTAAGTCGTCTACGGGTTTTTACAAGACCGAGGATGGACGCCCAAATGGCGCAACTATCCCAAATATTATACTGATGCTCGAAAACGCGGCTCCTTTGCCGGTTAAAGCGGCGGGTGGAGTGCGCAATTACAACGAAGCGATTGAAATGATTAACCTCGGCGTCAAGCGAATCGGTACATCAGCCGCCAAAGCAATTGCCGATGGGAAAATGTCTGATTCACATTACTAATGAAAAATTCAATGAGAATATTTAGTGCCGCGATATGCTTTTTAATATCAGTTACAATCGCGACTGCACAGGACAGGCTACAGCAATTCCCGATATTTCCGGAGTGTGCCGGCAGTGCCGGGCCCGCTATGGAAGCTTGCTTTTACAACAATGTCCAGCAGTTTGTGTACGATAATTTTCAGGTTCCGGATTCACTTTCGGCCGATTTCAGCGACACTGTAGTAGTACTTTTTGAAGTTGATGCATCCGGTAAATTCAAAGTCCTTTATGTCGACACCCGCGATGCGTCGTTAGCTGAAGAAAGCAAACGTGTTTTCGGGTTATTCCCGCAGATCGGTCCGCCGCGGTATGGCGGCAATCCGACTTATGCAAAATACACGATCAAATTTTCGGTTCCGTTGCAAAGTCCGGCTGAAATCGCCGCACGACAGGGTCAAAAACAAATCGCCGACGAGTTTAAAATTGATCGATCGCAAGAACTAAAAGAATACGACAGCATTGTTTACAAAAGGTTCAACAATCCGCAATTCAGCAGCCAGCTGAGCATTCCGTTTTCACATAGCTTCTATTCTCGGTTTGACGATGAGATGAACCAGGTTGGTACAAATAACCACACATCTTCAAAGCCATTTACTTACGCCGAAGTTTCAAAGTATTATGATCTGGCAGCAGAGAACCAACAGTTGTCGAAAAACAAGTCGGGTTGGTGGGGACGAAAATTATGGAACGAAAATCTGGTGGCGATCCAGGGTGAAGATTATTGGTTTACGCTCGATCCGATTATAGATCTGCAATTGGGAAAGTCCGATCCCGCAGAGGCAAGCTATACTTATGTAAATACACGGGGAATCCGATTTGAGGGCGGACTGGGATCACAGCTTAACTTTACGACAACCGTTTTTGAAAGCCAGGGCCGGTTTGCGGATTATTTTAACCGCTACGCCGAATCGATACACGCGTCCGGAGGAAATCCGGCGATTGTTCCCGGAATCGGAATTGCAAAGCGATTTAAGGAAGATGCATTCGATTTTCCACTCGCGGAGGCCAACTTGTCGTTTACTCCAAATAAGTTCATCAACCTGAATCTGGGATACGGCCGGAACTTCATTGGCGACGGATATCGTTCGTTGTTGCTTGCCGATGGTGCGAGTCCTTATCCATACGTGAAACTCAATACAACTTTTTGGAAAATCAAATACACAAACGTTTACACATGGCTCAAAGATGTACGTCCCGAAGAAACTGTCGACCGTACTTATGCGACCAAATTCATGGCTGCACATTATTTGAGTTGGAATGTCACCAAACGATGGAACCTCGGATTATTCGAATCGGTTGTCTGGTCCAATCAGAATGACCGTGGATTCGACATGAGCTTCATTAATCCGATCATCTTCTACAGATCGGTCGAATTTGGTTCTTCTTCACGAAGCGGGAACGCATTGCTGGGCTTAACCACAAAATATAAATTCACCAACCAAATCAACTTTTACGGACAGTTTTTGCTCGACGAATTTACGCTTGCCGATATGAAGTCGGGCGAGAAGAGCTGGACCAACAAATACGGGTATCAGCTTGGACTTAAATACTTCCACGCATTCGACATCAATAACCTGATGTTGCAGCTCGAATACAACAATGTACGGCCGTACGTATATTCACATAGCGAACCGCTAACGAATTACGGCCACAATAATCAAAGCCTCGGGCATCAATGGGGCGGGAATTTCCGTGAAGTCATTGGCATCGCACGGTACCACAAAGGACGCTATTTCGCGGAGGCAAAAATCACATACGGAAAACGCGGACTCGATTTCGATACTGACGAAGACAGTTTCAATTATGGCGGGAATATCTACAAAGATTATGATGTAGACCGTGCCCGGAACCTGGGTGTTGAAATCGGACAAGGTAACACAACCAACATATTTATCGCCGATTTTCAAGCGGGTTACGTTGTAAATCCGATGACAAACCTAAAGTTGTTTGGTAGCTTGATTTACCGAAATTTCGACCCTACAAAGGATACGCCAACTGCATTTAAAGAAAGTACTACATGGTTTTCGGTGGGGTTGCGTGCCGATGTGTTTAATTGGTATTTTGATTATTAAAAGGGTTAGGGTATAATGCATATCGCGTAGTCATCGGTCAAATGACACCCAACCCAACAGCCCGTAAATTTTACCACTTCTTTTTTGCCGTTATGCTTTCTATAAAGTACCTTTGCGCTCGCGGGCGAAGCCCTGTCGATAAAGCATAAAGTATTGAGCGCAACTGCAGCACCGTTAACATTCAAATCTATTTTTACCGATTTCAAAGAGATCACAAAAGCGGGACTCGCAGTCAGCGTTTTGTTCTCGTCGATAGCGGGTTACCTTCTCGGTTTTGATGCATTCCATCCGTTCAGTTGGACGGTTTTGATTATGTTGATTATCGGTGGATATTGCATGGTTGGCGCGTCGAATGCATTCAATCAAATCATCGAGAAAGATCTGGATGCCCTGATGGACCGTACCAAGAACCGTCCTATCCCGGGTGGGCGGATGACACCAAACACTGCACTTGTCATTGCAGTGCTTCTCACGGTAATCGGACTGGTGTTGTTGTATTTGATCAATCCGAAAACAGCAATGTTCGGGGCGATTTCAATTTTTCTGTACACGAGTGTCTATACGC
>JAEYZX010000180.1 GCA_023427845.1 Bacteroidota bacterium | reverse complement strand
GCATTGTGTTTCGGCTGGATCGACAGCGTTCGACGGAGCATCGACGATAAAAGCTACACCAATAGGTTTACGCCCCGCCGGCCGGGAAGCAACTGGAGTGCCATGAACATTAAAAAAGTAGCCGAATTGACTGCTGCAGGCTTAATGCTTCCCGAAGGCATTGAAGCGTTTGAGAAAAGAACCGAAAACAAATCGGCCGTTTATTCGTATGAGAACGAAACTCCCTCGTTATCAAAGCCATTCGAGAAGATTTTCAAGACTAATAAAAAAGCGTGGGAGTTTTTCAATGCCCAGGCGCCATGGTACAAACGGGTATCGGTTTATCACGTGATGAGCGCCAAACAGGAAAAAACAAGAATGAACCGGCTATTGAAACTGATTCAAGCAAGTGAATCCGGTAATAGACTGTAATTATTTTTCGACCACCATTATTTCGACGCGACGATTTTCAATTTGCTCGAATTCGTTTTTTTCCGGGATTGGATATAGTGGCCTGCTAACGCCATATCCTTTGTACGTGAGCCTTTTTCTGTTGATTTTTCGGCTCACGAGGTAATTGTAGATCGCTTTGGCACGCATGGTCGAAAGTCCCATTTTATCTTCCTGCTGACAACAGATATGACCCTGGATTTCAATCTTGATCGACGGATTTTCCTGAAGCACGCATAATAAATCGGCAAGAGCATTCTTCGATCGTGGAAGAATTCGCGGTGTCATATTGAAAAAATGGATGTCGTCGAGCCGGATGATGTCGCCGTTTTTCGATTTAAATATTTTCTCCTGCAGTACGCGCGACGGATCGGTTGGTTCGGGTTTGGGCTCTTCTTTAAGATCATAAACGATCATCACCTTTCGATTCTCGCCCTGATTTTTGGATTGCTCGAATTTTTCACCAAAACCGCGGAGTTCATAATCTTCGCGAATATCGATATTGTTGTCCAGTAAATAATTGTAAACAGAATGTACGCGCTTGACCGAAAGCGAATCGTTATAATCATCCGAGCCCTTCCAATCGCAAAAACCGTAGATTTTCAATACTTCATAAGTCTTTTCGCTTGCAATCCACGAATTGATTTTTCGGATAGCCGAATCGTTCAAATCGTGTTTATCAAAGTCAAAATAGATTTCCAATTTTTCCTGCGCCGCGATTTGCAATGGGAACAAAGCCAGCAGAAGCAGTTGCTTTAACCAATTCATATTACAAGTATTACGGTCGTAATGTACAATATTTTAATCAAAGCCGCACAATCAGGATTTCTACGCGGCGGTTTGCGACTTGTTGCGCATGCGAACGTTCGGGTATCGGATATATCGGATAGGCACTGCCAAATCCTTTGTAGGCGAGTTGGTTTAGAGGAATTCCTTTTTCCAGAAAATACGTCAAAATGTACTTTGCACGACGATAGGATAATTTTGTGTCATAGATATTCGGATTGCAGCAAATGTGGCCGTGGATCTCGATCGTCAGCTTTGGATTCGCCGCGAGCACCGCATACAATTGCTCAAGCACCGGAATCGATTCGGGGATCACTTCTTCCTTATTCCTGAAAAAGTGAATCGTGCGTAAACGGATTACATCGCCCTGTTTTATGTTTTGGAATAATTTCGGAACGTCGTCATAAATTGAATCCGTATCCTTGACTGCCAAATGCCCAAAAGCAGGTTTTCGGTAATTGATCGTGACTTTTCGATTTTTGGACTGATCGGCCGATTTTGAGAAGTCCTCACCATACGGCTGCAGTTTTACGTTGTCGTTTACGCGGATATTAGCCGACTGAATGCGTGCAAGAACAGAATTGATCCGTTTCTGCGATAATTGTTTGTTATAGGAATCAGCATCGACGCTGTCGGCATATCCCGATAATTTTGTTACTTCAACATCGGGATTTTCACTGATCCATTTGTCCAGTGAATTTGTCGAAGAGGTATTCGGGGTGTGCTTGCCAAAATCAAAATATACCTCAAACTGATGCTGGGCAGAAACTCCAATCGAAAAACTGACAATGAAACAGATGTAGATCAGACGATTCATTAGTTTGCAACGATTAGAATTTCGACCCGTCGGTTCGCTGCGCGTTGCGCTTCATTTTGTTCCGGAATCGGATAAATAGGTTCTGAACTTCCAAATCCTTTGTACGACAGCCTGCTTTTGTCTATGCCGTTCGTCATCAGGAAATTCCGGATCGCCTTTGCGCGCTGTCCCGAAAGGTCGGTGCGGTCGGTTGGCATGCAGCAGAGATGACCGTGAATTTCAACCTTCATATCGGGATTTGCCTGCAATACCAACAATAACTCATACATTTTGCCACGGGATTCCGGTACGATCGCGAAGGTATTCAAATGGAAATTGATGTTGTCGAGCTTGAGCTTTTCGCCCGGAGCAGCCATATCGATTTTGTTCATGAATTCGATATCGAGCTGATATTCGGATGTGGTTCCGTTGGGCTCGTCGAAAATGATTTTTTTTGGATACTTTTTTGGCGTACGTTCTTTTGCGACAACCGGTTTCGTGAGTCCGAGAATCTCATCTTCGCGTGGCAGGTCTTTAGGTTCGAGGTAATACAACGTAACTTTTCGGTTTTGAGCTTTGATTTTGCTGTGTTCGTGCAATTCGCCGAAACTCCGCGTACGGAAATCATCACGAAGCTTCACCTTGCCACGGATCCGGCTTATCACATGATCGATGCGTTTTTTTGCAAGCGTGTCATTATAACCGGTGGTACCGTCTTCGTCGGTAAAACCGTAGACGCCCACGACCTTTGCTTCGCTGTTTGCAGCCGACCATTTTGCGAGCCGTTCAACCTGAGGTTTTGTAAGGTCGTACTGGTCACTATCAAAATATACCGAAAATTGTTCCTGGGAAAAAATTGAATTCGAAATCGTAAAGCAGACCAAGAAAAATAGCACTTTCATAAATCATCATATCAGGTAACGAAATTACGCAAATATCGCTCCAAAAAAAACCCGCCTTTACAGCGGGTCGTTATTACTTGGTAAAAAGAAGTTCCCTGTATTTGGGAAGGGTCCAGATTTCATCATCTACAAGCAGTTCGAGTTTATCGCAGTGTGAACGGATGATGTCAAAATACGGTTTTACGACATCGCAATACATCTGCGCGGTTTCGGAGGCATCGGCAAGCGCATTTGCGGATTTCCTGGCTTCGGTCATCTGTTGGACTTTTTCATTGATTCCGGAAATATGACCGGAAATTGCACGAATCAGGATCATTTGCTCCTTGCCTATCGTTTCATATTCGGCTCCGAAAATTTCTTTCAACCCTTTTACATTTTCAATCAACGTATTTTGATATCGGATCGCGGTTGGAATGACATGGTTTCTTGCTATATCGCCTAGTACGCGGCCTTCAATTTGGATACGTTTTGTATACTCTTCAATTTCAACCTCGTAACGCGCTTCGACTTCAACATTGTTCATTACTTTCATTTCTTTGAACAAATCAAGTGCTTTTTGCGACACACGGGCTTTCAATGCCTGCGGTGTAGTTTTGAAATTGCTCAGGCCTCTTTTACCGGCTTCCTTTTCCCAGGCTTCACTGTATCCGTCACCTTCGAAAAGAATATTTTTCGATTGTTTGATATATTCACGAAGTACGTTGAAAATCGCGTCATCCTTTTTCATTGACTTCTTGTCGATCAACGCATCGACTTCCTTTTTAAAATCCCTTAACTGCTTTGCTACAATGGTATTTAACGTCGTCATGGCGTTTGCGCAGTTTGCTGAGGAACCCACGGCCCGGAACTCAAATTTATTTCCGGTAAAGGCAAAAGGCGAAGTCCGGTTTCGATCGGTGTTGTCCAACAGTACGTAGGGAATTTTACCAACCACATTGAGTTTTAGGCCGGTTTTTTCTTCGGGCGACAATTTTCCGCTCGATACACCTTCCAGTTCTGCCAGCACTTTTGTGAGTTGTTCGCCGATGAACACCGAAATAATTGCAGGCGGCGCTTCGTTGGCTCCGAGCCTGTGGTCGTTGCTGGCAGTAGCTATTGCTCCGCGAAGCAGCGCTTCATATTCATTTACGGCTTTTATCGTATTGATGAAAAAAGTCAGGAACTGGAGGTTACTCATCGGCGTCTTTCCGGGACTTAGAAGATTCACACCCGTGTCGGTCGCCATCGACCAATTGTTGTGTTTACCTGATCCATTTACACCTTTAAAGGGTTTTTCATGAAACAATACCTTGAAGTCATGCCGCTCGGCAACTTTCTGCATCACATCCATCAAAAGCGAGTTATGATCGACGGCAAGATTGGTTTCCTCAAATATAGGCGCAAGTTCGAATTGGTTTGGTGCAACTTCGTTATGACGGGTTTTTACCGGAATACCAAGATACATACACTCTTGTTCAAGATCCCTCATGTACGACAGGACGCGGCTTGGAATCGACCCAAAGTAATGATCGTCAAGCTGCTGACCTTTTGCTGAAGTATGACCCAAAAGTGTTCTGCCGGTTGCCATAATATCCGGACGCGAATTTGCGAGAGCGGTATCAATCAGGAAATACTCCTGCTCCCAGCCTAATGTAGCGGTGACTTTTTTGACATTTTTATCAAAATACCTGCAAACATCAGTCGCAGCTCCATCAATAGCCTGCAGCGCACGCAAAAGCGGGGTTTTGTAATCCAAAGCTTCACCTGTATACGAAATGAATACCGTTGGAATACACAAGGTTGTTCCGAAAATGAAAGCCGGCGAAGTTGGGTCCCACGCGGTATAACCACGGGCTTCGAAAGTATTACGGATTCCGCCATTAGGAAAACTCGATGCATCGGGTTCTTGTTGAACCAACTGGCCTCCGCCAAATTTTTCAAGTGAACCGCCATCGAAATCAGTTTCAAAAAATGCATCGTGTTTTTCGGCTGTGGTTCCCGTTAAAGGCTGGAACCAATGCGTGTAATGTGTCACGCCTTTCGAGAGCGCCCATTCCTTCATTCCCATTGCAATATAATCGGCGAGCTTACGGTCGATTTTAATTCCGTGATTAACGGCATCCTGCACTGCCGCAAAAGCGTCGCTGGTTAGGAATTGGCGCATTGCTTTTTCATTGAAGACATTTGCGCCGAAAATATTTGATTTGCGGTCACTTTCTTCGAAATGAACCGGTTTTCTAGACGACGCTTGCTTTAAAGCCTCGAAACGTAATGTTGACATAAACTTGTGGATTAAGTG
>JAEYZX010000126.1 GCA_023427845.1 Bacteroidota bacterium | reverse complement strand
TGCAAAACCTAGTCAATCCTAATCCAAAACTCATATGAAACTGACAGTCGAAGAATTGACGTTTATCGATACTTATTTACAAAAATCCGAAGTTAGATTTAAGGATATACGTATTGAGCTCACCGATCATATTGCCGAAGCGGTAAAAGCAAAGATGGAGGACCAAAACCAATCGTTTTATGACGCGTTCAAAGATTATATGGCGGTCAATAAAAAAGATTTGATAGATCAGAAGTCTTTCTCTAAAACGGCACGGCGGTTTGCATTCGAATTTTTCAAGTCGGTGTTATTTAAGCCCGCCACCATATTCTTCGCAATAGCGGCAATCTTACTTGTACAGTTGATTTTTGGTCATTTTGAAATCGGGACGCTCGAAATGTTGTGGATTAGCAACGGCACGCTCGCTTCGGTAGCCGTTTTGCAATTGCTGCAATTTCGTAAGAACAAAAGATTTTCGGGCGTGGAAACGCTGTCGTACGGACTCACCGTATTATACAATTTCACGTTGCTCGTTTTGGTTACGATTGAAACTTTTATCGAAAAGTTTTATGCGATAAGCATCATTCTACAGGTTCATGCCGCACTATTTTTTACGACCGTCATGGTTTACTTACTAGCCGAATACAAACTTAGAAAACTATATTCAAAACGTTTTTCTCAAGAAATAGCCGCGTGAAACAAGAGAAGTTGGACTGTGAGAATCTGCAGTACTAATTTGGCTTATAGAATTTTAACCGATTGTATTTTGACATTGTAACATTTGTGTAAATTTGAAACTAATAGCCAACCAAACCCTTACCAATGTTCAAACACTTCATCCGATTAGAATGGAAAGCTTTTTGGAGATCGGCGGCATTCCGCACCAATCTGGCGCTCCGAATTATCCTGTTTCTTGTTGCCGTCTATTTTGCTGCAGTATTTATAATGTTGGGCGTCGGTCTCTATTTTCTTTTGACCGAACTCAATTTGGAACCAATCGCGACAGTTAACCGCTACATGATTTACTATCTCGCCTGCGATTTGTTTATACGCTATTTCATGCAAAAAATGCCAGTCATCAATATCAAACCGATGTTGATCCAGCCCATATCACGCGATACGATTGTACATTTCGCGCTCGGGAAAAGCATTATCTCGTTCTTTAATATCATCCATGCATTCTTCTTGATTCCATTTGCGATTACCTTGATCTATCATGACTTTCCCGCATTGCAGGTTGTGCCATGGCTGGTCGCGGTTTATGCGCTTTTGTATTGTGGCAATTTTGTGAACGTACTTATCAATAATAAAGACCGGTATTTTTATCCCGCTGTTGGAATCGTGGCTGTTTTGGCGATTGCGCAATATTTTGACCTGTATAATATCACCGATTATACAGCTCCTGTATTCGCTGTGCTGTACGACATTCCGATTTACGCCATCATACCCGTCCTTTTTGTGGCAGTATTGTACTGGTTTTCATTCCGCGTGTTGAGAAACCTGCTGCACCTTGACACCGGACTTGCGAAAAAGACCGATATTGCCCAAACCGAAGATTTCTCATGGCTGAACAAATTCGGAACCTTGGGCACGTTTCTTAAAAATGATATCAGGCTGATCAAAAGGAACAAACGCTCGAAGGCGACCGTATTCATGAGCATATTGTTTTTATTTTACGGGATAATTTTTTATACCGGAGCAATTGAAATGTACGAGAATCCCGCCATGCAGGTATTTGCCGGAATCTTCGTGTCGGGCGGATTCTTATTTACTTTCGGCCAATTCGTGCCAAGTTGGGACAGCTCGTATTATCAGTTGATGATGAGCCAGAACATCCAATACAAGGAATACCTGAGCTCAAAATGGTGGCTCATCGTTATCGCAACCGTAATCTCGGCCTTGCTCGCGTCATTCTATCTTTATTTCGGCTGGAAGATTTACATGCTTATCCTTGTTGGTGCCATATATAATATAGGAGTGAATTCGCATTTGGTTTTGCTCGGTGGTGCTTATGTTAAAACGCCGATCGACCTTGCAAGCACGAAGGCCGCGTTTGGCGACAAGCAGGCATTCAACATCAAGACACTGCTGATTTCCATTCCGAAACTTGTCGTCCCGATGATGCTGTATGCGGCCGGATATTATCTGCACAGTGCTGAAGTCGGTTTCATATTGGTCGCTGGTGCAGGTGTACTCGGATTTGCGCTTCGCGATAAAATGTTCACGGTAATCGAAAAAATTTACCGCACCGAGAAATATAAAACCATCGAAGCATACAAACAGAAAAACTAAGTCATGATACAGGTATCGCAACTCTCAAAAAAATACAACAACGTTACTGTTCTCAATATCAATAACCTCGATATCCCAACGGGTCAAAGTTTCGGGCTGGTCGGAAACAATGGCGCCGGCAAGACCACTTTCTTCAGCCTGCTTCTCGATTTGATCGAGCCAACAACCGGCAAAATCCTCAACAATCAAGTACAGGTCAATGCCAGCGAAGCCTGGAAGCCTTTCACCGCCGCGTTTATAGACGAAAGTTTTTTGATCGGATATTTAACCGCCGAGGAATATTTTTATTTCATCGGAGATCTCCGCGGGCAAAACAAAGCCGATATCGACGCGCTTCTCGCCAGGCATGAGGAATTTTTCAACGACGAGATCCTAAACCGTAAAAAGTACCTTCGCGACCTCTCGAAAGGCAACATGAAGAAAGTAGGCATCATTGCCGCTTTAATCGGTAACCCTAAAGTCGTAATCCTCGACGAACCTTTCGCAAACCTCGATCCGACTACAGTGAGCCGACTTAAGAAAATCATCAAGGAACTTGCCGCAGATCCCGAGGTCACAGTACTCGTGTCAAGTCATGATTTGGTGCACACCGTAGAGGTTTGTGAGCGGATCGTGGCGCTCAACAAAGGCGAAATCGTAAAAGACATCAAAACATCGGCCGAGACATTGCGCGAACTCGAAGCATTTTTTTCGGTTTGATTTGGGCGTGCCCAAGGGCCAGGCTCTCGGCTTTATCTTTTGCGGGCAACGAACCCCGTTGCCCGCAAAAGGATGGCGCCTTGATCCTTCACGCAAAAACACCCGCATTTTTTTCGCCGTCTCGAAAAGAAACGTATTTTTACCTGTCATTATACTAAAAACTGCTTTTAAAAGTTTAGGATAAAAATCGTTTTACATTGAAAACCATTATACTTAAATACTCTTTATTGGCCGGACTGCTGCTTTTTCTGATTGCATGTTCGACTAAGAGAAACACTTTCCTTTCCCGAAATTCACACGCGCTAAGCACCAAGTACAATATTCTGTACAATGGCGACATCGCATTGGTCAACGGTGTCAACGAACTCAAAACCACTTATTCCGATAATTTCTGGGAGCGGCTTCCGGTCGAGAGAATGCAGCCGATAGACGAAAACGCACCTGTCGACGACGAAAAAATTCAGGAGAAAAACCCAAATTTTGAACGTGCCGAAACAAAGGCGATCAAGGCGATACAAAAGCACTCGATGAACATCGGCGGTAGCGAGAAGAACCCGCAGATGGACGAAGCGCACTTACTGCTCGGAAAAGCACGTTATTACGACAAGCGCTATGTTCCCGCACTCGAAGCATTTAACTACGTACTTTATAAATATCCGCAAAGCGATAAGATATATGAGGTAAAAGTCTGGCGCGAAAAAACGAATATGCGTATGGAAAACGACGCACTGGCCGTTACCAACCTTCGCAAACTATTGGAAGAAATAGAATTCAAAGACCAGATCTTCGCCGATGCTAATGCCGCGTTATCTCAGGCATTTCTGAATCTCGAGCAAAAGGACAGCGCCGTTGCACGGTTACGCCTTGCTACCGAGTTCACAAAATCAAACGAGGAAAAAGCACGTTATCGGTTCATCCTTGGCCAGCTTTACGAAGAACTTGGCCAAACAGACAGCGCCTTTACATCGTATCAGGAAGTAATCGAAATGCATCGGAAATCGCCACGTCAATATGTGATCCAGTCACATGCACGTCAGGCGGGTTATTTTGATTATGACAAAGGCGACACGCTTGCATTCACCGAAAAGTTCAATGCACTTTTAGCCGATCGTGAGAACAGGCCGTACCTTGATGTACTCAACCACCAAATGGCGCTATTCAATGAAAAATTCAATAATCAGGACCGTGCGATCCATTTCTACAATCAATCACTGAATGCACAGTCAAGCGACAACTACCTGATTGCATCAAATTACAGGAACCTCGCCGACATTTTTTTCGACCGCGCAAAATATGTTACCGCCGGGCATTATTATGACAGCACAATGGTACACCTCGAGCCCCGTTCGCGCGAACTCAGGGCAATCCAGAAAAAAAGGGAAAACCTTGTCGACGTCATCAAATATGAAGGAATTGCACAGCGCGGCGACAGCATCCTGATGATTCACAGAATGCCCGAATCCGGAAAGATCGCCTATTTTGAAGCCTTTATCACCAAACTCAAAAAAGAAGACGAGCTTAAGAAAGCGCTTGCCGAAAGGGAACTTGAAAAGCAGAAAGCAGCGCAGAATGATGTTGCCAGCATAGACAAAATGTCAACCGCAGCAAAAAGGTCATCGCCAACAGTATCCCCAAATGCAGGCCAGCCTGGCAAACCGGGCGACTTTTATTTTTATAATCCGACCACTGTTGCGTATGGCAAAACCGAATTTCGTAAAAATTGGGGCGACAGAAGTTATGCTCCTAACTGGCGACGATCGGCCGGAAAAAATCAAAATAATGAACGACAGAAAGACGAAACCGAATTGACTCCCGAGCAGATTAAAGAGCGTGAAGCAAACGAACTTGCAGCAAACGCACGATATACACCTGAATTCTATATTTCTCAGCTTCCCGCAACGCAAGTGGAAATCGACAGCATCTCAAAAGAGCGCAATTTCGCCTATTACCAACTCGGAGTTATCTATAAAGAAAAGTTCAAGGAATATGAACTCGCTGCCGGGAAACTTGAAGAATTGTTAAAAAGCAATCCCGAAGAACGACTGGTTCTTCCTTCAATGTATAATCTATATAAAATATACGAAATCATCGATCCTGCAAAAGCGGTAGCGATGAAAGGACAGATCATCAGCCAGTATCCGGATTCGCGTTATGCGCAGATACTAAGCAACAATGAACTTGCCGGGGCGGCTGCACTGACCCCCGAAGCTGCCTATAACAATCTTTACAAATTATATGAAGATGGCGACTACCGCAATGTCCTCGCAACTGCCGAGACTGCAATCGATCAGTATACGGGCGAGGAAATGGTATCTAAATTTGAGTTGCTTAAAGCACATACCATCGGGAAACTTAGAGGTCTTGAGGAATATAAAAAAGCATTGAATTATGTAGCATTGTCGTATCCGAATAATGATGAAGGCAAAAAAGCCGAAGCATTGCTTGGCCGCGATATCGTTTTAATGGAAAACCTGCAGTTCAACGAAAGTGAGCCTCGAAGCTGGAAGATTCTTTATCGTGCCGAGGAGCCGGCCGGTAAATCAACCAAAATCCTTCAGGACAAAATCAAAAAAATGATTGCCGGCCGAAGCGTGGATAAACTATCACAATCGTTCGATATCTATACGATGGATCAAAATTTTGTTGTGATACACGGACTTCAGACAGAGGCATTCGCCGATCAAATCGCGACAATATTAAAAGATTTCAAAGACTTTAAAGTTGCCGAAAAACCGATTATCATTTCAAGCGACAATTACAGTGTGGTTCAGATCAAGAAAAATCTGGAAGAGTATCTCTCGGATCCAAAAAAACCAGCGGTAAAGAAAGCGCCGCCGGTAGTTAAAGC
>JAEYZX010000121.1 GCA_023427845.1 Bacteroidota bacterium | reverse complement strand
CCTCAGGTTGATGCGGCTGCACCTTTTCAGCGATTGTGGGACAACAACCTGATTTTGGGCGGATATAATTTCGTTGACCGCAACACCGATATTTTCACCCGAAATTCACATGGTACGCTTGTATTGTCGACTATGGGAGGCTATGTCGACGGCCAGCTTGTTGGGACCGCTCCGGATGCGCAATATTATTTATTCATTACCGAGGACACCGATTCTGAAAATCCCGTCGAGGAATCCTATTGGGTCGAAGCCGCGGAAGCCGCCGACAGCTTGGGTGTTGACATCATAAATACTTCGCTGGGATATTTTCATTATGACGATACCGATTACAGCTATGAATATGCCGATCTGAACGGCGTGAAATCCTTTGCTTCACGTGGCGCAAACATTGCATTTAGCCGCGGTATGGTCGTGGTTGTGGCGGCAGGAAACAATGGCGCATCCAGTACTCCGCATATAACGGTCCCATCCGATGCTGTGAATGTGCTTACTGTAGGCGCGGTAAATCCGGCCGGGGTTCATGTTGGATTCAGCGCAATTGGACCGGCGGCCGACGGAAGGCTGAAGCCCGATATTGTTGCGCAGGGACAGGCGGCGGTATTTGCGACGCCAACCGGAAATATTACCACGGGTAACGGTACCTCATTTTCCAGTCCGATTATTTCAGGTATGGTCGCAAGTCTTTGGCAGGCGCTTCCCGATAAAACGAATGCGGAGATCGTGGAATTGATCAAGGAATCGGCACATCTTTCCGCATCGCCTGATAATTTTTACGGTCACGGCATTCCGGATTTTGCGCTCGCACTCGGCAATGCACTGGATGTTACCGAATTTAATGTTTATCCCGGACTGGTGCAGAATGAATTGATGATTTCGTTTCCGATGGGAATCACATTTGCCGACATAAGCATTTATGCGGTAACCGGACAATTGATTTCAGTGAGTCGCATCACTTCGCATGATCCCGAACTTTATGTTGGCGGCATCAGCCAGGGAATCTATATCTATAAAATAGTAACTACACGTGGAATTACTACAGGGAAATTCCTTAAACAATAATAGTATCCAATATTAATGAATAGAATCACACAGCTTTTCGGAATCCAATACCCGATAATCCAGGCAGGTATGATTTGGAACAGCGGTTACAAACTTGCGAGTGCTGTGAGCAATGCCGGGGGATTGGGAATCATTGGCGCAGGTTCGATGTATCCGGAAATACTTCGCGAACACATACGGAAATGTAAAAAAGCAACCGACAAACCTTTTGGTGTCAATGTACCAATGCTTTATCCGAATATCGATGAGATTATGAAAATCATTGTTGATGAAGGAGTAAAGATCGTATTTACATCGGCCGGAAACCCAAAAACCTGGACGCAATATTTAAAGCAGAACGGCATTATTGTTGTGCACGTCGTGAGCAGTTCCAAATTCGCATTGAAAGCTCAGGAATCGGGCGTCGATGCAGTGGTAGCAGAAGGTTTTGAAGCGGGCGGGCACAATGGAAGGGAAGAAACAACTACGTTTACCTTAATACCGATGGTGCGTGAAAAACTCCAAATCCCATTGATTGCAGCCGGCGGGATAGCAACTGGAAACGCCATGCTTGCCGCGATGATCCTAGGTGCTGACGGGGTGCAGGTGGGAAGCAGGTTTGCGGCCTCGGTCGAATCGTCGGCGCACGAAAATTTCAAAAATACGATTGTTTCGATTGGAGAAGGGGAGACCCAGCTGACTTTGAAGGAACTTGCTCCGGTGCGGCTGGTTAAAAACAAATTTTTCAATGAAGTGCAGGAATTGTATTCAAAGTGCGCAACCGTTGAAGAGCTGAAAGAACTGCTGGGCCGTGCCCGTGCGAAAAGAGGTATGTTTGAGGGCGATCTTGACGATGGTGAATTGGAAATCGGACAAATTTCCGGGTTGATCCATGACATTAAACCCGCAGCGAAAATCGTTGCAGACATGATTGAAGAATTTAACATTGCCAAGCAGAGAATGGCAACAATATAACATCAAATGAACAATTTTAAGATTTTCCTGTGTGTGATTTTTTTAGTTGTCGGATTATCGGCTGCAAATGCGCAAACGTATAAATTTCTGACGACCGGATTTAGCGTACTCGAGAAAAACGAACGTGGAAGCTGGGGGAAATGGTCTGAATTCGAAGATGCGTCGATTGCGATTACACTCGATACGAAAAAAGATCGTATAGTGGTTTATTCGCAGGAAATTCAATTATATAAGATTGTGCAATACCAGGACGAGATCGAAAACGAGAACGATCATACCTATCCATTTTCATGCGTTGATGAAGATGGTACTCCCGTTGTCATCACGATTATTACGCGGAAAAATCAAAATAACCGCAAACAACTTTATATCACACGGTCTAACTTTATAGTTGTGTACAACATCATCAACTTTCCTGATCCTGCTCCGAAACGTTGATTAACCCTTCCTTTTTATTATTTAATTCTTTCTGCGGTGCGGAGTCAACTTTCTACACATTTCTGTTTATAAGTATATTCCTACGATAAATTGTTAAATTTTGCACTTTAACGATGAAATATGCTTTTTATCGTGTTTTTTATTTTGTTTTAACATCAGAATATCGTTGGTTTGCCTTGTTAATTACTTTGTTCATAAAGTTAAGATTTGTTAAAATTTGAGTTTTGAATTTTACCTAATATTAACTGTATTAAAACAAATGCTTAATAGCGGCTTCTCGCTACAGGCCAGATTGAACCTTAGGGAAGCTAGTGTTTATCATGATTGAATTTAAATAATTGGCTTAAACTCGTCCCCATAGGTATGCTTATGAAAAACATTACCAGCAGAGTAAATTTTAATCTTTTCTTGTCTTGTCTGTTCTTTTTGTGCTGTGTGCAACTTTCTTCCGCACAATGTCCGACAATTACTCAGCCTACCCAATCCTTTTGCGATTTAGAAGCTCCTACAATAGCTGATTTAGTTGCAACCGATAATGGAGGGGGCGTCGTGTGTATGCGACTGCAACATCGACAACGCCGCTTGGACCTAGTGTTGGTCTTGTAAACAATGAAGATTACTTTGCCGACAGCATCTCAGGAACCTGCGGTACGCGGCCAAGCGTTACCATCACAATTTATTCAGCGCCAACAGGGCTGAGTTTTCAAGGTGACTGCTATTCCAACCCTGCCGATGCGACAGTTGCAAACCTAACCGCAACAGGAAATAATATTCAATGGTACAATGTAGAACATGGCGGAACGCCACTTCCTCCAACAACAGTATTGATCGACAATTCAATTTACTACGCAAGCCAGACAAATCCGCATACGGGTTGCGAAACCTCAAGGCTTGCCGTGTTTGTGGGAAATGGTATTGTACCGGTTCCTGTTGGCCCTGCGATTCAGCAATTTTGCAGCGCGCCGGGCATTACGCCAAGAGTTAGTGATTTGGTGGCAAGCGGAAACAACAATTGGTACCTAAGTGCGTCATCCGCAGTAGTATTGAACTTAAACACTCCGTTGGTTCATGGCCAAAGCTATTTTGCCACTACGGTCGATCCGCCTTGCGAAAGTGACGAACGTCTTGAAGTGATTGTACAGCTTGTCCCGCCGAACAATGCGGGCACGAGTACTGCATTTACAGGATGCGAAGGATATGGTCCGCCTACCATCAATTTATTCAGCGCCCTGGGTGGTTCTCCTCAAGCAACCGGAACCTGGACTGGCCCACTTCCAACAACTAATGGGCATTTGGGAACTTTGGTCAGCTCATCATTGACTGCCGCCGGAAGTCCTTACGTTTTTACATACACTGTGTCGTCTTCTCCATGTGCCCCAAGTACGGCAACGGTCACAATAAATATAATTGAGCAGCCATCCGTATCGTATTCATCCGGTACCACAATATGTTCAGGTGGGAGTGCGTCGGTAACTTTTTCCGGAACGCCAAATGCAACAGTTCATTACAATATTAACGGCGGCCCTGAAGAGTCGTTGGTACTGAACAGTTCCGGAATTGGGATATTGACTGGAAATTATTCTGCCACCACGACAATTAACCTGATCGATATCACAACTTCAGCCCCTGCTTTTTGTACAGAACCAATAGATGATTCAATAATAATCACTGTTCCGCCGCCACCAACCGCTTCATTGTCGCCCAATGTCACTATTTGTACTGGAACAAGCGCGTCAGTCGTTTTTACCGGTACTCCGAATGCAGTCGTGACCTATACTGTCAATGGTGGGCCAAACCAAACCATCACTTTAAATGGCGCCGGTACCGCGACGATAAATTCAACTTATACAACTACTACGACATATTCATTGGTAAGTGCCACCGTTCCCGGAACACCATCATGTACAATGGCGCAATCCGATACGATGGTTGTTACGGTGATATCGACACCAACTGCGACGGTTCATAACAGTATCAGCGTATGTCCCGGCGGTGCAGCAACCGTAAGTTTTATAGGAACTCCAAATGCTACGGTTACTTATACAATCAACGGCGGACCTAATCAGACTATTCAGCTGAATTCTTCGGGTAATGCATCGTTTGTTAATAACTATAATGTAACCAGCGTGATTACTTTGGTCAGCATATCAGTCAACGGAAGTTGCACGCAGCCATTGAGCCAGTCGATCACGATATCGGTACGCGTTCCTGCAACAGTGACTTTATCTGCGCCGGCAACGGTATGTACGGGCGGAAGCGCAACGGTGAC
>JAEYZX010000117.1 GCA_023427845.1 Bacteroidota bacterium | reverse complement strand
ATATAAAAGTACCGTTGCAAACCCACATCCGTTATTTGTGAGTTTCGTGGAAGCAATGGTAAAATCTAAACAGAAATAATTAAAAGCCTTGCGCTAATTTTCAAATGGAAAACAAAAAGTTAGACCTGAATACAATCATCGGTTTTGTATTGATCTTCGGAATCCTGATCTGGATTATGTATCAGAACCAGCCGACCGAAGCAGAGATCGCGGCCCAAAAAGCGAAACAGGAACAGATTGAGAAAGCTAAAGTTGTCAGCGATCAGGTTGCAGATAAGACAATCGAAATCGATGTGACCGCCGGCGACTCGGCAGCAATCGAAAAAATGCGCGGCACATTGGGAAGCTTTGCTTATTCTGCATCATTGCCGTCGGCCAAGAGCGACATCACCACAATCGAGAATGATTTGCTTGAACTTAAAATTTCAAACAAAGGTGGATACATCGTTGAAGCGACACTGAAGAAATTCGAGAAATTTGAGAAAAATTCGGGCAAGCTTGTCAAACTTATCCAAGACAACAACGCAAACCTGAACATCACGTTGCAGACGAGCGATAACCGTACGCTTGAAACGAAAAATCTGTATTTCGAACCTACTCTTACCACTGTTGGCGGAAACCAGGTATTGACAATGCGCCTGAAAGCAGGTCCGGCAGAATTTCTTGAGTACCGTTACGTACTTAAGCCATCCGATTATATGTTGGATTTCGATTTGCGTTCACAAGGCTTGAGCAAGGTTTTAAATACGGCAAAACCGTTGGAATTGCAGTGGAACCTGAAAACCAGGCCGAATGAGAAAAGTATAGAATACGAAAACCGATACACTGAAATCGTCTACGAATATGAAGACGGGAAAGATACGTATCTGAACCAGGGCGAGGACGAACGTGAGACTGCCGAAGATGTGACTTTTGTAGCTTACAAGCAGCACTTTTTTACGTCTATATTACTGACCAAAACTCCGTTCGAAACGGCCGATTTTTATTCGGCTAATCTTGTCGAGGATGAAGACAGGGATACGATATTCACAAAAGAGTTTCGCGTCAAAGCTCCGCTGGCATTCAACAGCGGCGGCGAACTCGACTATAAAATGAACTGGTATTACGGTCCGGCCGATTACCAGTTGCTGAATTCATATGATCGAAACCTTGACGAAATCATTCCGCTTGGATGGGGAATTTTCGGCTGGATAAACAAATTCATCTTTGTTCCGTTGTTCGGATTCCTGAGCACATTCATCGCATACGGTATTGCAATCATAATCTTTACGATCATCATCAAGATCGCAATGTCGCCTATCACCTACAAGTCGTTCCTTTCTCAGGCCAAAATGAAGGTCCTTCGTCCGGAGATTGCGGAATTGGGTGAAAAGTTCAAGAAAGACCCGTTGAAAAAACAGCAGGAAACGATGAAGCTGTACAACAAAGCTGGCGTAAACCCAATGGCAGGTTGTATTCCGGCGCTGATCCAGATTCCGTTCATGTACGCGTCGTTCCAGTTTTTCCCGTCGGCAATCGAGCTGCGGCAGAAAAGTTTCCTTTGGGCAGACGACCTTTCGTCATTTGACTCTATTGCAGAACTTCCGTTCCGGATTCCGGTTTACGGCGATCACGTATCACTTTTCCCGATTCTTGCCGCGATTGCGATTTTCTTCTATATGAAAATGACAACAGGCGATCAGGTGATGTCGCAGCCACCGCAGGAAGGAATGCCCGACATGGGCAAGATCATGAAAATCATGATTTATATTTCACCATTGCTGATGTTGTTGTTCTTCAACAATTACGGATCGGGATTGAGTTTGTATAATCTTGTATCGAACATTATTACAATCGGTATCATGGTTGTGATCAAGCGCTATGTTGTTGACGAGGATAAAATTCACGCAAAAATCCAGGAAAACAAACTGAAGCCGAAAACGCAAAGTAAGTTCCAGCGAAGAATGCAGGAAATGATGGAGCAGGCCGAAGCCGCGAAAGCTGCCAAAGGCGGTAAAAAATAACGAAGAGCTTCCTTAACGGGAAGCTTTTTTTTAATGGCTTGTTTTTTGCATAAAAATAAAACCTGTTGATTTCAGTTATCTATATCAAAAAGTTACACAATGAGAATTTTAAGCACTTTTCTTTTTTTGATCTTTAGCAGTACGGCGTTCGCACAAAGCGACATCAATCAGCTCGACGACAAAGGCAACAAGCACGGATTGTGGAAAGGCACTTACGAAGAATCGAAACGGCCCCGTTACGAAGGAACTTTCATTCACGGCGTGGAAAACGGAACATTCAAATATTTCGACGACACTAAAGCCGGGACAGTCATTGCAACGCGTGAATTCAGCAACAATGGACAGGCTGCCTATACGATTTTCTACAACCAAAAAGGCAAAAAAGTCAGTGAAGGCAAATTGGTCAATAAGCTCCGTGAAGGCGAGTGGAAGTACTACCATTTGAATTCCGATGTCGTGATGACACGGGAGTTTTATAAAAACGACAAACTCGAGGGAACGCGGTCGGTTTATTTTCCGAATGGTAAAATTGCCGAAGAAACTGTCTATAAAAATGGAGTCAAGCACGGGCCTTATAAAAAATATACCGCTACCGGAGTCGTGCTTGAAGAAGTCACCTACGCCAACGGCGAAATTGACGGGATTGCAATCTATCGCGATTCCGATGGGAGTCTGGCATCGAAAGGTCCTTATGTAAACGGACTCAAAAAAGGAGTTTGGGAATTTTATCAAGGCGGAAAACTCATCAAAAAAGAAAAGCACCCAGTGGTTAAGAAATTCCAAAAACGCGCTAAATAGCAATTTAAGTGGTACTTTTGCACGCTAAATTATTCAGATGAAAAGGGTTGTCGTTGGACTTTCAGGGGGTGTCGATTCGAGTGTTGCTGCATATCTTTTGCAGCAGCAAGGCTACGAGGTGATCGGTTTGTTTATGAAGAACTGGCACGATGATTCGGTTACGATCTCGAACGAATGCCCGTGGCTTGAAGACAGCAACGATGCACTGCTTGTTGCGCAGAAACTTGGGATTCCCTTCCAGACCGTTGACCTTAGCGAACAATACAAGGAAAAAATCGTCGATTACATGTTCAGCGAGTATGAAAAAGGGCGGACTCCAAATCCCGATGTTTTGTGCAACCGCGAAATCAAGTTCGACGTGTTTATGAAAATCGCACTCAGCCTTGGCGCCGATTATGTCGCAACAGGGCATTACTGTCAGAAAGACGAGATCATTGTCGACGGTCAACCGGTGAACCGGCTTCTGGCAGGTGCCGACGACAATAAAGACCAATCGTATTTTTTGTGCCAGCTTTCCCAGGAGCAATTGGCAAAAGCGCTTTTCCCGATTGGCGGACTCACAAAGCCTGAAGTGCGTGAAATCGCGGCCCAGATGGAACTCGTTACCGCAGGCAAACGCGATTCGCAGGGATTGTGTTTTATCGGGAAAGTGCGACTACCCGAATTTTTGCAGCAAAAACTTCAGCCAAAAGAAGGCCTGATCTATCAAATTGATAAAAATCATCCTATATATAATAGGACACGTCCCGAAATGGGATCGACTGTTGAAGAATTGTTGTTCGAATCGCAGCCTATTGCATACACTCCCGAAATGGGTAAGGTTGTGGGCAAGCATCAAGGTGCGCATTATTTTACAAACGGCCAACGCAAAGGACTCAATGTGGGCGGAACCACCGAACCGCTTTTCATTATTGCGACCGATGTTGAAACCAATTCGATTTTTACGGGATTGGGCAGCGGGCATCCGGGATTGTTCCGCAAAGGATTGTTTATCGACAAATCGGAACTTCATTGGATCCGTGAGGATTTGGCTATTGCCGATGGGGAAACGATGGAAGTGATGGCGCGGATACGATACAGGCAACCCTTGCAAAAAGCGACGCTGCATAAGTTTAGCGATGGCATGTACGTGATTTTCGACGAGCCGCAATCGGCCATTACGCAAGGTCAGTTTGTGGCATGGTATTCTGGCAACGAGCTTCTTGGATCGGGCGTGATCGCGTAATACAAATTCACTTTTTTATTTAACACAATGCGCGTGCGAAAGGGATGGAAGCAAAGTGCCCTGCACTGCGAACAGCCCGGCGGTTTTTGTTTGATGCCATTTGATTGTAAGTGGCAATTCACAAAAACAAAAACCGATTCGCCTAAAGACAAACTATTTCGTAATTTTGGAATCGGACCAATCTTGGCTATGAAAAAAATTTTACTTTACCTTTTAATGTTCACGGGTGCTACCGCGATTTGCCAGGAGGATGCCTGGGTTCATTTTACTGCGAAGCCCAATTCCGATTTTTATCTTGCAAACCCGTTGGAGATGTTGACCCAGCGGGCGCTTGATAGAAGGGAAGCCCAGAATATTGCACTCGATGTTCTCGATGTTCCGATTCCGCAAGCCTATATCGACCAGGTTGAAAATGCTTCCGGAGTAACCGTGATGGCAAAATCGAAATGGCTTAACGCCGTTCATGTGCGCGGGACTGCCGATGCGATAAACGCGCTGTTGCAGATTGATATTGTGGATTACATTGATTTTGCAGATGATTCGCTTGACGCTGCCGACCGAAATTTGCAAACCGGTACGGTCGCCGTTGCATCGCGGCAGCAGGCTACGCAGGCTGATTTTTCGTATGGCGGATCGGGAAATCAGATACAGATGCTTAACGGGCATTTGCTTCATGAGCAGGATTACACCGGATCCGGAAAAATAATTGCGGTGATGGATGCGGGTTTTCCTCAGGTTGATGCGG
>JAEYZX010000072.1 GCA_023427845.1 Bacteroidota bacterium | reverse complement strand
GTTGAAGCCAGGATTTCATTAAGTTCTGCTTCGTCGAGTCCGAATTTGGTTTCCTCTTCCGCAATGTGCACCTGCATCAGGCAATCGATGATCCGATCGTGTTTTGCTGCCTGTTTGTTGATTTCCTGGAGCAATTTGAAACTGTCAACTCCATGTATGAGACTCACAAATGGTGCCATATACTTGACCTTGTTGCTTTGAACGTGGCCAATCATCTGCCACTGTACATCGGTTGGCATCTGCTCGAATTTTGCGGCCATTTCCTGAATTTTATTCTCACCAAAAATCCGTTGGCCGGCCTCATAAGCTTCCATTAAATCCGGAACGGGCTTCGTCTTAGAAACCGCAACAAGTGTCACGTGGGAGGGAAGTGCCGCTTTTATTGAAAGTAGGTTGTGTTTGATCATGATGGTACTTTTTAATCGACGGACAAACGTCATAAGCGAACCCGAGCCGTAGCCGAATTTTACGGAGTGCAACGCAGTATGAATCTAAAATCTAAAGTTCATATACTACAAGCCCGCTTCGGAATTTTGGTTCGATATACGTACTCTTCGGCGGCATGACAAGATTTGCATCAGCTATGGCTTTTATCTCATTGATATTCGACGGATGCAGCACGAAGGCGATTTCAAACTCGCCGTCATCGACTTTTTCCTTTAGTTCAATCAGTGAATGTTTTCCGGATTTGTATTCGATCCGTTCGTCGTTTCGCAGGTCGGTTATGCCCAAAATGGGTGCCAGTATATTGCTGTACAAAAGTTGTGCGTCCAGACTGTCGAGTGCGGTCTCAAACTTATGTTTTTGCTTTTTCAGCGAAAGCAAATAACATTCATCCTGCAAATACATTGTAAACTCATGTTTTTGCGACGGATGACACATTTCGGGTCCGATGAGCTTCAAATCAAAATGTTGACTGATTTTTAAAAGAAACGCTTCTTTTGAAAGATTGTTCAAATCCTTAATCAGCCTGTTGTATTCGTAAATCCTGACATTGCTGTCGGATATCAGGAAACTCATAAAATATTCTTTTGCACCACATTCCGCGCCATTGCAGGTTTCGTCGTACAACAATTCGGCTGATGCCGATCGGTGGTGTCCATCCGCTATATATAACTGCGGAATCGCAGCAAAAGTATCCTGGATGTATTTTACGTCTTCATCATTGTCGATTTTCCATAAATAGTGCGTATGCCTTTTGGTTGTCGAAAATTCGAGGTCGGCGCCCGTTTCCGTCCTTGCGCTTAACCATTTCTCAAAATCCGGATTGTCGGGATAGGTCATTAAAACCGGTTCGGTATTAAAACCGGCATATTTAATGTAATTTTTGAAAGTCTCCACACGGTACTCGAGGGTATCTTCGTGTTTTTTGATCACGTCATTTTTGTAATCGTCAATGCTCGTGGCAACGATAATGCCGGTATATTGTGCTTTCTTTGTGTTCAGCCGATGAATATAGAACGCCGGTTTTTGATCCTGTACCAGAATACCTTCTTCCTTAAACTCCTGATATTTCTGATGCACCGAACGAAACCGTCGTTCCATGCTCAGGCGTTGCGGATCCTGATAGGCCGGGTTCAAAACGTGCAAAAACGACAGCGGATTGAATTCGATTTGCGCGGCGAGTTCGGCCGGCGAATAATCATCGTACGATCGTGCGGTAACAAGGCTTGCGTTTTCACGGGTTGGTCGAACGGCGTGGAAGGGAATTATTTTGGCCATCAAATATTTTTTAGTACCAAGCGACTATTTTGTGAATTGCTGTGCGACTCTCTCCGCTTTTTTGCTTTCCGAATAATCGTAAAAACCTTCACCCGATTTTACCCCGAGCTTGCCCGCGCGTACCATATTGACCAATAACGGGCATGGTGCGTATTTAGGGTTTTTGAATCCGTCGTGCATTACGTTCAGGATCGCAAGGCACACATCGAGTCCGATGAAATCTGCCAATTGCAGTGGTCCCATCGGATGCGCCATGCCGAGTTTCATTACCGTATCGATTTCATACACGCCCGCAACTCCGTTGTACAGCGTTTCAATCGATTCGTTGATCATCGGCATCAGGATGCGGTTTGCAACAAATCCGGGATAATCGTTGACTTCAACCGGAGTTTTTCCCAGTTTTAGCGATAACTCCATAATGGTATTGGTTACTTCATCCGAAGTGTTGTAACCGCGGATGATTTCGACCAGTTTCATAATCGGCACCGGATTCATGAAATGCATCCCGATGACACGTTCCGGGTGTGAAACCACAGCTCCGATTTGCGTGATTGAAATCGACGATGTGTTTGTTGCCAATATGGTGTTGTGTGAACACGAATCATTTAACTCGCGAAAGATATTGAGTTTTAAATCAACGTTTTCCGTTGCGGCCTCAACAACAAGGTCGGCTCCCGTAACGCCGTCTTTTAATTCGGTATAAGTGATGATTTTGCTGATTGTCTTAAGACGGTCTTCTTCGGTAATGCTCCCTTTTGAAACCATCCGGTCGAGGTTTGCGGCAATGGTTGCCATTCCTTTTTCGATTGATTTTTCTGAGACGTCAATAAGTTTTACTGTGAAGCCGCTTTGGGCGAATGTGTGTGCGATTCCGTTACCCATGGTTCCGGCTCCAATTACTGCAATTGTATTCATTTGATTTGAGAATTTGAAAATTTGAAAATGATATGTGGCTTAATGATGATGAATTAACCTTTCTCTGAATCGGCTTTTTTAAAGCATTCGATTATACGGTAGGCAACACGCAACGCTTCGGTTCCATCTTCGAGCGTTACTATTGGTGTAGTATTGTTGGATATCGCATCGGCGAAAGTTTCGAGTTCGTCGAGAATGGCGTTGTTTTGCTGTACTTCGGGATTGTCGAAATAGATTTGTTTTTTGATTCCTTCGGCATTTTGAAGGATCATATCGAAATCGCCCGGATTTTCGGGCGCGTCCTGCATTTTTACTACCTCACATTTCTTCTCGAGGAAATCGACCGAAATGTAGGCGTCTTTTTGAAAGAAGCGCGATTTACGCATGTTTTTGAGTGAAATCCGGCTTGCAGTCAGGTTTGCGACGCAGCCGTTCTCAAATTCGATTCGTGCGTTTGCGATATCGGGAGTGTCGGAAATTACCGAGACCCCGCTTGCATTTATGTTTTTGACAGGTGAGTCGACAACGCTTAAGATCGCATCGATATCGTGTATCATCAAATCGAGAACTACGGGAACATCGGTGCCCCGCGGATTGAACTCTGCCAGCCTGTGCGTTTCGATAAACATCGGATTGCTGATCATGTTCTTGACCGCGATGAAAGCAGGATTGAACCTTTCGACATGTCCGACCTGGCCTTTTACATTAAATTCATCAGCTAATGCGATGATCTCTTCGGCTTCGGCTACGGTGTTTGAAATAGGTTTTTCGATAAAGACATGTTTGCCCGACTTGATTGCGACTTTTGCACATTTGTAATGCGAAAGCGTTGGCGTTACGATATCGACCACATCAACGGCGTGTATCAATGTGGCAATCGTATGAAACTGACGGTATCCGAATTCCCTTGCTATGCGCTCACCGTTTTCGTGATTCTCATCATAAAAGCCAACCAGTTCGTATTTATCGGATTGCTGAAGCAAACGCAAGTGTATCTTTCCCAGGTGGCCTGCACCAAGTACCCCAACTTTAAGCATAGGACTGTTTTTGATTCATTAGTTCCCTTTCGGGCCGAGAGCAAAAATAAGAATAAAACGGCGTTGCCTGTTGATTAATACGAATATTTTAGCCGTGATAGCAGCGACATCCTTTTTTTCTCCCGTTGGTTATCGGGAGAAAAAAAGATATAGCGAATAGCGCGAAACAGCTCCCAAAAGTCCTATAAAGTTCTTATGTTTACGGCTTAATTCTACTCCGAAATTGAAAGATACAGCCAAACATCAGGGACTCCGAAATCAGTTGGTCAGCCTTCTCGAAAAAAAAGGGATAACCGACAAAAACGCACTTGAAGCCATCCGAAAAATTCCGCGCCACCTCTTCCTCGATTCGAGTTTTGAGGATTATGCCTATCAGGACAAACCCTTCCCGATTGGTGCCGGACAAACCATTTCACAACCGTATACGGTCGCGTTCCAGACGCAATTGCTACAGGTCAAAAAAGATCATAAAGTAATGGAAATCGGTACCGGATCGGGTTATCAGACCGCTGTTCTGTGCATGATGGGCGCAAAGGTTTATACGGTTGAGCGCCAGAACGAACTTTTTAAACAAACCTCGGTGCTGTTGCCAAAACTCGGCATACGGCCAAAGCACATTTCGTTTGGTGATGGTTATAAAGGGCTTCCAAACCACGCGCCATTCGACAGCATCATCGTAACGGCTGGCGCGCCTATAATCCCGAAACCCTTGATGGCACAGTTAAAAGTAGGAGGAAGGCTTGTAATCCCGCTTGGTGTCGAATCGCAGATCATGACCTTGCTGATCCGAAAAAACGAAACGCAGTTTGAAAAACATGAATTTGGTGAATTCCGTTTTGTACCTTTATTGGAAAACAAAAACTGATGAAGTTAAAATTACTCGCCCTGTTAGTACTGCCCGCAACTATATTCGCACAGGGTTACACCAGTTATTTTACGGGAAGTACAACAAACATCACGACCCAAACGACTCCCGGAACCTGTTTGATGGGCGGCGCGGCCGAACACGACAATGCGATGTTATGGCTGCTTGAGCGCGCAAATGGCGGTGATGTTGTGGTTTTGAGAAGTTCGGGAAGTGATGGTTACAACGATTATCTTTATTCGGAACTCGGCGTTAATGTAAACTCGGTTGAAACACTTGTGATCACCTCGGTGGCAGGCGCGACCGATCCATATGTTTTGGACAAGGTCGCGAATGCCGAAATGATTTGGTTTGCAGGTGGCGATCAGTGGAATTATGTCAGCTTTTTCAAAGATAACGCGCTGGAAGATTTGCTGAATGCGCATGTTAATGTAAAGCAGGCACCAATTGGTGGAACCAGCGCCGGAATGGCAATTTTGGGCGGAAAATATTTCTCGGCGCAGTATGGCTCGGTTTCATCTGCACAGGCGTTGATGGATCCCTCAAACCCGAACGTTTCGGTGATGTTTGACGATTTTTTATCGGTTCCCTATTTAACTGGCGTCATTACCGATACCCATTACGATAATCCTGACAGGCGAGGCCGGCACGTGGCATTCATAGCCAGACTGAAACAGACCTTGACAAGTACTTACGGGATTGCGGCCAACGAATACGTTGCGATTTGCATAGACGAAAATGGAATTGCACGGGTCTATGGCGACTATCCGAATTATGACGAGTTTGCCTATTTTATTCAGCCTAATTGCCAGGATTGGGACGGACCGGAAGTATTTTCGCCCGGTACTCCGCTCACGTGGAACTTTAATGGAGAAGCGTTACAGGTATATAAAGTTCCGGGAACGATGAACGGCGAACATTATTTCGATTTGAATGGATGGACTTTGCCCGAGGCATCGGGTGGGACATGGGAGCATTGGTATGTGGTGAACGGCGCATTGAATGTGACAGCGGGAACCGAACCCGATTGCATGCTGGGTATTCCTGCCTCGCAAAAAATTGCCGTTGGCGCGTATCCGAATCCTTTCAATGAATCGCTATCGGTTTCATTTGCGGATGCGGCACGTATAAAAATATATGATGCTGTTGGAAAACCGGTTTATGAAACTACGCTTTCTGCTGATGAACCTATTGATACATCTGCTTTTTCCGCGGGATTCTATATTGCAGAAATCACAACAGAAAATGGCCGGGTTACTGAAAAGCTGGTTAAAATGTAATTACTTCTTTCCTGAAAGGATGGTTTTGAGCGATTCCATTTCATCCATGAGTTTTTGGATTGATGCCGGACTGATTTCAGGTTGAGTGGGATTGCTTCCCGAAAGTTCTGTTTCGGCCGATTTTAATGCCTGAAGTGCAAATGGGTTTTGATCGACCAGTCGGAGTATTTTTCGTTTGAGCCACAGAATTTCAATTTTATCCCGATTGATTTGCAATAAATCGGCTAATTTTAAAAGCTGATCCTTGGTCGGCATTCGCGAGCCGCTTTCAAATTTACTGATCAACGCCGGATCGATGTTTAGGGTTGCCGCAACTTCGCGGATTGTCAGGTTTTTTTCTTCACGTGCGTTTTTCAAAAGCGCATTCATACGTTAACGCTTGAATTCTTTTTTGATGCGGTCGAGGTCGCGCTTGGTATCCTGTTCTTTCAGCGATTCGCGTTTATCGTAGGTTTTCTTTCCCTTACAGAGCGCGATTTCGAGTTTCGCGATTCCTTTTTCATTCGTGAATAGACGCAGCGGAATTATGGTGAGACCTTTTGCCTGCACGCTTCGGTGAAGGGTTTTAAGTTCGCGTTTGTTAAGCAGCAGTTTTCTTTCGGAGCGCGCGAAATGGTTGAATTGGTTTCCGAACGCATATTCCTCTATGGAAGTGTTTATCGCAAATAACTCGCCGTTTTCATTGAATTCGCAAAAACTGTCGGTGATTTGGGCTTTACCCAGGCGGATGCTTTTTATTTCGGTTCCGGTCAGCACGATGCCGGCGGTATAGGTCTCGATGATTTCATAATCGAACCGGGCGCGTTTATTGAGTATGTTGACCGTTTTTAGCATTAGGGCAAATGTAACAACTATAGTTTTAAACCACAACCGAAGTCGGTTTTTAGCTACCGATTTAAATCTTTAACTTGCGGTATGGAAAATCAGCAGCAGAATAACCCGTTGCATGGCATCACGCTTCAGAAAATCGTTGAGGATCTTGTGGCGTTTTATGGATTTGATACATTAGGCGAACTGATCAACATCAAATGCTTTAAGGATAATCCAAGCGTCAGATCGAGCCTCACTTTTCTTCGTAAAACCGATTGGGCACGCAATAAAGTCGAGCAGCTGTACATCAGGACACTCCCCAAAATGCGAAGCTAACTCTCGGCCACGCTTTTCCATTTTCTTATAGATGCCGCGAACAGAATCATCGCAGCGATTACGATCCAGATATTCAACATTAGGAAATTCGATACATTGGCATCCATCCATTTAAATTCAGGTGTGTTTACGTATTCGACCCCGTTGCCGGTTACGATTTGCTGCGGCTGGTTGAAGTGCTGCATAATCAGCAAATACACCAACGGCAACATTCCCGCCATGCCCCAAAGTAGTAGATTCAGGATAATTGCCGAATGTTCCTTGCCCCGGTTGTTCGTAGTGATGACGAAATAATAGATGAGTATGCCAACGACAATTGCAAGCCAGAAATATAGAAACACGAACTGTGATCCCGTCAAGGCTGACAATACGCCCGATAAAATCCACAGCGCTCCCATCGCAACAAGTGCCAGCAACCAACTCCGTGCATTCGTAATCCTGAATGAGAACAACATCATTGCAAGTGAGAGTGCCAGATATAACAATGTGTAAATCAATCCTTCGGCAATGAGCGGTTCACTCCAGTTGTTGTGTATCTCCGCATAATTCCGATACAAAACAGCCTGCGGTACGTAATATTCGTAATCGGAACGGGAATAGGGTACGATGTAATCCCGGTGGGAATAATCCTTTGATTGCCTTCCGATGATCTCATACTTGGTAAAATTCG
>JAEYZX010000053.1 GCA_023427845.1 Bacteroidota bacterium | reverse complement strand
CCTCACGCACCATAGATATTTATCTACCCTCATAACTTTTTCCAAAAACGCCGTTAAATTGTTTACAAAAATAAACCAATATTGTATCTTGCGGCCAAAAATTACGTGAAAATATGACTAAGTTCTCCAAAATAATTGCGCTCATCGCAATTGTATTTTCCCTTTCAGGTTGTAATCCCGACGATGATACTCCCCGCGCAAAACTTCGCAATTACCAAACGCAATACTTAACGGATAAAGCCAATATTGAGGAATTCCTGAAAACGCATTCTTATTCGGTCCTTGAGAATCCGGGTGCGCATGACGATCAGGATGTAACTTTTACAGAGGTTGAAATGGACGACCCAACATCGATGTGGAACAGCGGAGAATTGATCTCGCGTACGGTTACAAGAAATGATGTGGATTATACATTGTATTATATCTCAATCCGTGAGGGCGGGGGAGCAGATCAAAGTGCATTACGTAGTCAGCCAACGAATGTTGACGCGGTGCTTGCTGCATATGAAGGCCGATATTTAAAGCGTGCAACCGCTCAGGATTCTATTTCGGTACCCGGAATCGGTGTTGGTGATCTTATACATCGCGTATTTGAATCGAACCCATTTCCATCAACATTTCTCGCACTTGAATCTACAATTCCTGCATGGGGGGAGATATTTCCGGAGTTCCGGCCCGGCGATCGTACATCGGTAACCGGTGAGCCTAATCTCTATACCGATTTTGGCGCTGGTATCATGTTTGTGCCATCAGGATTAGCTTACTACAATAATGCCCAGGGGGCGATTCCTGCCTATTCGCCACTTATATTTTCGTTTAAGCTTTATGACATCAACCGGCTTGACCAGGACAACGACGGGATCCCGTCATACCTTGAGGATAGCGGCGACCGATATATCCGATTAAATCCAGACATGACTGCTGTTGACCCTGCTGATGATACTGACGGCGACGGAATCGCAAATTACATGGATGTGGACGACGATAATGATGGTGTGACAACGAGAGCAGAGTTGCGAAGACCGGCTAATCCCAACAATCCGAATGCATCTGCGACTTATTATTCATTCTTTGGCGATGCCATAGACGATCTTACAACACCTTTCATAGATGAGACACGCGGAATTCCACGTTGTTTTACGACACCACCTCAATATGATCCGGTAACAAACACGATTATCTACAATGAGGAGGATTTCACTGCCGAGCCGCGATTAAGACGACACTTGGATCCGAACTGCAAACCGCCGTATGGCGATGAATTTGTAGCTGAATAAAAAAAAGAATCCCGCTCATAGCGGGATTTTTTTTGATTATTTTCTTTTTAGTACCTTTTCGACTGCGGCAACTATGGCCTGATCATTAAGGTTGTATTTTTCCATCAGTTGTTCCGGAGTACCCGACTCACCAAAGCTGTCGTTCACCGCAACGAATTCCTGCGGCGCGGGATGGTTTAGGGCAAGAACACGTGAGATGCTTTCCCCAAGTCCGCCCAGGATATTGTGTTCTTCCGCAGTGACGATACATTTGGTTTTTGCAAGCGATTTCAATATTGCCTCTTCATCAAGTGGTTTGATTGTATGGATGTTGATCACTTCGGCAGAGATGCCTTTTGCTTCAAGCGCTTCTGCTGCGACCAACGCCTCCCAAACCAGGTGTCCAGTTGCAACGATCGTTACATCGGTTCCTTCGTTAAGCAAAATCGCTTTGCCGATTTCAAAAGGTTCGTCGGCAGGCATGAAGTTAGGAACGACAGGCCGCCCAAATCGAAGGTAAACCGGCCCGTGATGATCGGCTATCGCAATTGTTGCCGCCTTTGTCTGATTGTAATCGCACGTATTGATGACGGTCATTCCCGGTAACATTTTCATAAGGCCTATGTCTTCGAGGATTTGGTGTGTGGCGCCATCTTCGCCCAATGTGAGTCCGGCATGCGATGCACAAATCTTGACATTTTTGTCGGAATACGCAACCGATTGCCGAATCTGGTCATATACGCGTCCGGTTGAGAAATTCGCAAATGTTCCTGTAAAAGGGATTTTTCCGCCAATGGTGAGTCCGGCAGCAATTCCGATCATGTTTGCCTCAGCTATACCGACCTGGAAAAAACGGTCCGGATGATTTTTTTTAAAGTCGTCCATTTTCAGCGAACCGATCAAATCGGCGCAGAGTGCCACGACATTTTCATTTCTTTGCCCAAGTTCGGTCAGTCCGGCGCCAAAACCCGAGCGTGTATCCTTGCTTCCTGTATTTGTATATTTTTTCATTGAATTTTTTATAAGTATTGGACGAAAGGATTAATAATCATTTTCAGCTTCGCAGTAGTTCTGCATCAGCGCTTTTTCCAATTGTTCGTCGTTCGGTGCTTTTCCGTGCCATGCGTGTGTATACATCATATAATCGACGCCATTGCCCATTTCCGTATGCAATAGTACGCAAACCGGACGCCCTTTCCCCGTTCGGGATTTGGCTTCGGTCATTCCCGAAATGATTGCCTCAACATCGTTGCCTTTTTCTATTTCGAGTACGTCCCATCCAAAAGCAATGAATTTTGCCGCTATGCTTCCCATCGGCAATACATCGTCGGTTGCGCCGTCGATCTGTTTTCCGTTAAGGTCGATTGTCGCGATGAGGTTGTCTACCTTCTTAGCAGATGCATACATGATCGCTTCCCAGTTTTGGCCTTCCTGAAGCTCGCCATCGCCGTGAAGGCTGTAAATAAGATGCGGGTCGTTATTCAGTTTTTTAGCCTGTGCCGCGCCAATTGCAACCGACATTCCCTGGCCGAGTGATCCTGACGCAATCCTTACTCCGGGCAATCCTTCGTGAGTTGTGGGATGGCCTTGCAGACGGGAGTTGATGTGTCTGAAGGTCGCTAATTCGGAAATCGGAAAATAGCCGCTTCTTGCCAGCACGCTGTAAAAGACAGGGGAGATATGGCCATTTGACAGGAAGAAAATATCCTCGCCGATTCCGTCCATATCGAATCCTTCTTTGCGTTCCATCAGGTTTTGGTACAGCGCCACGAGGAATTCGGTGCAGCCCAATGATCCTCCCGGATGACCGGAATTTACCTTGTGTACCATTCGCAGAATATCGCGGCGGACCTGGATGCATAATTTGTTTAGTTGTTGTGTTTCAGGCTTCATTTTGTCGATATAGTTAAACTTGCACAAAAGTAATTTTTATTTGCGCCAGCGGCAAATGTATTTTGATTTTTATAGATCGGTGAATAGCAGGCAAAAAAAAAGGCTGCCCTTTAGGACAGCCTCTTTCAAAGTAAGAATTAATTATTAACGCTTTATTACCCGGATAGCTTCTGTTACGTTATCCTGAGTTACAATTACATTGTAAATTCCGGAAGGGAATCCGCTTCCAAGGCGTTGTGATTCAAGAGTTCCAACTTCAACATCACGCACTTCAAGCAGTTTGCCCACCATGTCGTACACTTTCACCTGTACGCCTGTTGCACTTGTAGTGTTCAGGTTCACAGTGAAGGTA
>JAEYZX010000025.1 GCA_023427845.1 Bacteroidota bacterium | reverse complement strand
GGCGAAGGCACTTCCGCATATCGTGCGTACGATCGGGACCATACCATCTACATCGACGGTAAACCTGAACTGTACGGTTCGGCAGATCCAACCTTTCGCGGCGACAAATCTCGGCACAATCCCGAAGACTTGCTTTTGGCAGCACTCTCGGCCTGTCATCTGATGAGTTTCCTTCATGTCTGCGTCACCGAAGGCGTTGTAGTAACCGCCTATGAAGACCACGCGACCGCTCAAATGCAGGTGAACCCCGATGGCAGCGGACATTTCGTATCGGCGACGCTGAACCCGATTGTAACGGTCACTGATGTTTCAATGATCGAAAAGCTTGATGCGATACATCACAAAGCAAACAAATTGTGCTTTATCGCAAACTCATGCAACTTCCCGATACATCACAATGCTGTGGGTAACGTTGGTTAAAACCCGGCCATAGATTCACCATTTTTTATAGGCTTCAATCTTTTGATTGATCGTTGTAATCCACGCAACTGACTGAACTACATTCTCAATTGCTTGAATCGAATTTGCTAAAAAACGTGCTTCTCTGCCCATTTAGCGTAATAAAAAATCCGCCCGAAGGCGGATTTAAAAAACGTAAGTATCGGCAATAGTTTTGAACACTAACCAATACATTTTTATATTATTTGCTCAGTGCAGCCTTTACCTGGTCGGCGGCTTCCTGAAACTCGACAGCCGATAGGATTGGCATGCCCGAATTGTCGATCATTTCTTTAGCAAGCTCGGCATTCGTACCCTGTAAACGTACGATGATCGGCACTTTAATCGTATCGCCCATATTTTTATACGCATCGATAACCCCTTGCGCTACACGGTCGCAACGAACAATTCCACCAAAAATATTGATCAAAATCGCTTTTACGTTTGGATCTTTCAAAATGATACGGAATGCAAGCTCGACACGTTTCGCATCGGCGGTACCACCAACGTCAAGGAAATTCGCAGGCTCGTAACCGGCATATTTGATCAAATCCATCGTTGCCATCGCAAGTCCGGCACCATTTACCATACAGCCCACGGTTCCGTCAAGGTCAACATAGTTCAATCCCGCGGCTTTCGCTTCAACCTCGATTGGGTTTTCCTCACGCACATCGCGCATCTCGGCAAGAGTTGCATGACGGTAAAGCGCATTGTCGTCAAGGTTCACTTTTGCATCAACGGCAATGATCTTATTGTCGGATGTTTTCAGGACAGGGTTGATTTCGAACATCGAAGCATCCGATCCAACGTAGGCATTATACAACGAACTGACAAACTGTACCATTTCCTTGAACGCATTCCCCGACAGACCAAGATTGAACGCAATCCTTCTGGCCTGGAACGCCTGAAGTCCGACATTTGGATCGATTTCCTCTGTATAAATCAAATGAGGCGTTTTTTCTGCAACTTCCTCGATATCCATCCCACCTTCGGTAGAATACATAATCATGTTCTTTGCCTTACCGCGATTCAAAAGAACCGACATGTAAAACTCGGAAGTCTCGCTTTCACCCGGATAATACACATCCTCGGCAACAAGAACTTTATGAACTTTTTTACCTTCAGCCGATGTTTGCGGCGTAATCAATTGCATTCCGATGATCTGTTCCGCAATTTCTTCTACTTGCTGTAAATTCTTGGCGAGTTTCACACCTCCGCCTTTGCCGCGTCCACCTGCATGGACCTGCGCTTTGATTACGTGCCATCCGGTTCCGGTTTCGGCAGTAAGTTTTTTCGCAGCGGCAACTGCCTCCTGAGGATTATTGGCAACATAGCCTCGCTGGGTTTTTACGCCATAGCTCGCTAGAATCTCTTTTCCCTGGTATTCGTGTATATCCATTGTTGAAGTTTTTGACTTTTTAAGTGTCACAAAAGTAGCTAAAAAGTGGGACCGGCTAAAATGAAAGCCGCTTTAATTTAGTTCATCATGGCTTTTTTTTGAAGCATTATCCCGCTCTCGCCTTTATCTTTTTCATTTGCCAATGGTTTAAACCATCGGCAAATGAAAAAGGATGCCGGCTCCATCGGGGCTAGGCATCGTCTTTTACGGATGTCGCATTTTAAAGTCGAAGTAAAAACCGGCAGTTAGTCAACGATCGCTTGTCTGTCAGCGCAGCGGTCTGTTGTCTAAAAACGGAGCGGTCCCGTCTTTACAACATCCGATACGATTTAATAACATTAGGGTGAATATTGTTTTTTATATTTGGGTATAATTAATAAAAACTCATGGACAGAAGGAAATTTTTCAGGAACGGATCACTGGCGGCAATCGGTTCTACGCTGCTCAACCCGTTTCAATCGTCTGCCAATACCTACATTGCCGACAACGAAGGCCGAAACAAAAAAGCAAAAAACATTATCTTCCTGGTCAGCGACGGAATGAGCATCGGCACGCTGAACATGGCCGACATGTACCTCAAACGCAAATACGGCACACCGAGCAACTGGATCGATCTTTATAAAAACAACCGCGTTACGCGCGCGCTAATGGAAACTGCATCGGCAAACTCTATCGTTACCGATTCATCTGCCGGGAGCTCGGCATGGGGTTGCGGAGTCCGCGTCAACAACGGTGCACTTAATGTTGACCCGCTTGGAGAACCGCACTTGCCGATTTGGCAAAAATTCAAAAAAGTCGGTAAAAAAGCCGGAGTGGTCACTACAGTGCCGGTTACACATGCTACGCCGGCAGGATTCTGCGTCACAAGTAAAAGCAGGAACAGTCAGGAAGACATTGCCTCGCAATATTTGGAATTACAATTAGATGTGATTCTTGGTGGAGGAAATCAATACTTCGCAGCCGACCGGCGCAAGGACAGTACCGATATGTATGCCGCATTCGAAGCAAAAGGATACCAGGTCGTGAAAACTCGTCGCGAAATGCAATTGGCATCGGCCGGCAAACCAATTTTGGGAATTTTCGGTGAAGATGCGCTTCCGTATTATGTGGATCGCAACAATGATGCTGAACTCACCGAGACAGTTCCGAGCCTTGCCGAAATGACCCAAAAAGCAATCGACGGCATGAAAAACCATAAAAAAGGTTTTGTGCTTCAGGTCGAAAGCGGTAAAGTGGATTGGGCTGCGCATGCGAACGACATTGCCGGGCTGATTCATGACCAAATCGAATTTGATCAGGCAATACGCGTTGCAATGGATTTTGCCGAGAAAGATAAAGAAACCCTGGTAATCATTACGACCGATCACGGCAATGCAAATCCGGGTGTCATCTACGGAAAATATGCGAACCTGAATTTTGACAGTATCCAGGGTTATACAAAAACCAATGAAACAATCTTAAACCAGATCAACCGCAAGTCAAAACCTTCGCAAGTCAGGGAAATCATTGAAGCAGGAAATGGTGAAACGGTAACGATCGAGGACGCAAAAATACTGCTGGATTACTACGACGGACTCGACAAGGACGAAGCGGGGTTTTATAATTATCGGCGACTGCCATTTAAAGCGTTTGCTGAAATGCAGAAAAAAAGAAATTCCGTTGGCTGGATCAGCATGGACCATTCGGCCGACTATGTCGAATTGGCAATGTACGGCCCGGGAAGCAAGCTGTTGACGCCATTCGTTAAAAACACCGATCTGCATTTCATGATGCTTCGGGCAGCAGAAATCGAAAATAAATTCTAAGCTATAAAACAAAAAACCGCTGAGATCAGCGGTTTTCCGTTTCTAAACTACACAACTACAAATTACACTAATTAATTATTTAAGGATTATAAACTCGCAACGTCGGTTGATCGAATGTTCTTCTTCGGTACAGTTCGGACCATCGCCACATGGGATAAGTGGCACGGCTTCACCATAACCTTTCGAACGCATTCGCCGTTTATCGATTCCGCGCTCAATAAGATAATTCATCGTCGCGGCAGCGCGTCGGTTCGATAGCATCAGGTTATAGGTTTCGGAAGCACGTGAATCGGTGTGAGCTCCAAGCTCAATTTCCATCTCAGGATACTTCGTCAACAAATCGTACAATACATTCAGTATGCGGCCTGCATCGGGTTTGATGTCCCATTTGTTCAAATCAAAATAGATGTTCTCAAGTACGATCTGGATTTTACCGTCCTGGCGCTTGGTGATGATTTCTTCTGCATCGTCATAACATTCAACAAAAAGCTCAATTGCAAACCGCACTTTCCCGTCGGCATTGGTCGTGAATTCCTCGCTATGCGGGATATAGAAATCGCGCACTGCCTGAATCCGGTATTTCTTAAACGGTTCGGTGTTGAATACATAATCGGCCTTCGCACCAACCACCATCTGGCCAACAAGCTTGCCGTCTTCATCATACAACGAAACCGTAGTTCCCGGCAGCGGCTCTTTCGTATTCTTGTCTTTTACATCACCCTCAACAACATATCGCGCCGAATTTTCTTCGCGTGTGAAGCTGTAAAGGTTGTCGCTGCCTTTTCGGTTAGACGACAAATAACCACGATTTCGCTCTTCATCGACTACATAACCAAAATCGTCCATTCCGCTGTTGATTGTCTCGCCCAGGTTCATCGGTTTTGCGAAAACACCGTCGAATTGCTGCGACATGAAAATATCGAGTCCGCCCAATCCCTGATGTCCGTCGGACGCAAAATACAACGTATTGCCATCGGCAGAGATGAACGGAAACTGCTCGCGATGAATCGTATTTATTGTTTCTCCCATGTTGACCGGAGTTCCGTAGGTACCATCTTCGTTCACATCAACGACGTAGAGGTCGAATGAGCCCAATGAGCCGGGCATATCGCTCGCGAAGTATAATTTTTTTCCGTCGTGGCTCAATGTTGGATGTTCGGTCGAATACAAATCGCTTGAAAATGGCAGTTCGGTCACATTGTCCCACTTCCCGTCGATAAATTCGGCCTTAAACAATTTAACGGTTGCCACTTTCTCATCTCCGATTTTGACCTGTTTGTCGTTTGTGCGATTAAAATACATGATGCGGCCATCCTTGCTGAAGGTTGCCGAACTTTCATGCGTTTTTGAATTGATGGTTTCCGGAAAGGGTTCGATATGCGTAAGTAAGCCTTTTTCATTGATACTTGCGCTAAACAAGTCAAGGTACGGTTTTTCATTCCAGCCATAGGCTTTTCCGTTTGAATTCCGCAGTGAGGCAAATACTACCTTATCGCCATTGAACGACATTCCGAAATCGCCGTTGCTTGTGTTTTTCGCCATTGGCTGTATCGTATAATTGTACGGCACATTCGAGTCAAGGTTGGCGATGAACTTTTTGGTATCGACCTTATATTTCGTATAAAGCGCCATAACCGAATCGGCTTTTTCATAATTCTCGACTCCCATCAGCGCATGCGCGTATTTGAAATGATATTCCGGATCTACTTCTTCATTAAAATCCAGAAATAATTTACCATACACACGGCCTGCATCATTCATCTTTCCATTGTAGTAGTAACAATCGCCCAGATTTTGGAGCACCATTTTGTTTTCGGGTACGTTTTCATATAATGAGGCCGCCTTGACGTAAGCCTTTCGGGCAAACAGTGCATCGGCTTCTTTCTGGCTGACTTTCTGAGCGAAACCAGTCGCTGAAATACATAACGTTAAAAGTAATAATCGGCATTTTTTCATCTCCTTCATTTTTAAAAGAATCGTGGTGATTTGTCGTAGCCTTTTGATGCAAGGCCCGACAGATTTAAATCAAACAGCAAAAAAACTTCGTGTGTTCCTGAATTATAATCGCCGAGATTCGTCAGCGTATAATCGTATGAATATCCAATCCGCAGTCGCGGCGTAACATAAACATTTACAAGTCCGCTCACGGAATCATCGAACCGGTAACCTGCACCGAATTCGATAAATTCGTTGAACAGCATATTGGCAGTAAGATCGAATGCCAATGGAGCGCCAGAAACGCCTTTCGCCATGAAAGCAGGCTTGAATTTCAAATTCGGGTTAAGGTCAAACACATAACCACCGGTAATGAAATAGTGAACGGCCTCCACTCCTATTGTCGAAATCGCATCCTGATGTTCAAGATGCTTGGTTTCCAACAGGTTCGGTGC
>JAEYZX010000158.1 GCA_023427845.1 Bacteroidota bacterium | reverse complement strand
TTTTTGATACCAGCAAATCGCGGAAATGCGATCCGAGCCCGGAAATGAAGTGATGGCCATCGAACCCTTTTGCAAGGATTTCGTTATAGTTCACCAACAACCCCGGTATGTCGTTCTGCAGAATCATATCGGTTACTGCAATGTAGGTTTCGTAATCCAGGACGTTAAGGTTTTCGGTAACGGCCTGTCTTGTAAGATTATTTCCGCAATACGAAACTACGCGATCAAAAATCGAAAGCGCATCACGCATGGCACCATCCGCTTTTTGTGCGATGATGTGTAGCGCGTCGTCTTCAAATTCAACACCCTGGCTTTTTGCGACTTCAGCCAAATGCTCTTTGGCATCCTTTACCGTAATGCGTTTGAAATCGAAAATCTGGCAACGTGAAAGAATCGTCGGGATGATTTTGTGTTTCTCGGTAGTAGCCAAAATGAAAATCGCATGCTTGGGCGGTTCTTCAAGTGTTTTGAGGAAGGCGTTGAACGCTGCAGACGAGAGCATGTGCACCTCGTCGATGATATATACTTTGTATTGGCCTGTTTGCGGCGGGATTCGCACCTGATCGATCAGGTTTCGGATATCGTCAACAGAGTTGTTTGATGCCGCGTCAAGTTCGAAAACATTGAAAGCGAAATCTTCTAAAGGATCATCATACCCGGGCTGGTTTATTTTTCTCGCGAGGATTCGCGCACATGTTGTCTTTCCAACGCCACGCGGACCGGTGAAAAGCAATGCCGATGCGAGGTGGTTCGTCTCAATCGCATTTTGCAGTGTATTTGTAATAGCTTGCTGTCCAACCACATCCTTAAAGGTCTGCGGGCGGTACTTACGGGCTGATACTACAAATTGTTCCATGGCTTTCTGAGTGGAGACAAATATAGTTTTAAATGTTATAGAATGAAAAATTTTGGGAACCGACAAATGTAAAAGTTATCCACAGCATCAGCACGAGGCTTCGGCAATTTTTTCATTCTCGAGCAGCCGCACCAGCGCTTCCTCTTCAGGATTCAGGTTGTTGCCTGGAATATTTTCAACAGGTTCATATTTGAAAATCGATCCTTTTTCGAAAGCGGCGATCACTGTTGGATGCACATAGTATTTTTTGCAGACTGAGCGGGTATTACCAAGTTTCGAAGCTACGAAATCAAGTACGTCAACGATTTTGCGTTTACAGTCGGTTGCACTTGAAGGTTTTTCCAAATCGCGAAACGCGCCTAACGCATGGACACTTCCTGCCCAGACCCTGAAATCTTTTGCGGTAAAATCTTCCTTCGTGATTTCTTTTAGATAACTATTGATATCTGCCGAACCTACGCTACGGTGGTTTCCGTCATCGTCATAATACTGAAACAGTTCCTGACCCGGAATATCCTGGCACTTTTTAACAAGATTGGCGAGCTTTTTGCTTTTAAGACTGATTTTATGCCGAATTCCTTTCTTGCCAACAAAATCAAAATAGATGGCCGAACTTTCAAATTTCACATGTCGGTCACGCAAAGTGGTCAATCCGAAAGAGCCATACAACTTTTTATACGCGTCATTTCCGATACGGATATTTGTGAGTTCGATAAGCTTCACAACCAGCGCAACGACTTTCTCGTAAGGCATACCGGTTCGCGAAAGATCTTTATCGACGCGTGCACGTATCAGCGGCAGTGATTCGGCAAATCTTCGTAAACGATAAAATTTAGATTGGTTGCGGATTTTATTCCAATCGGAATGATAGCGATATTGTTTTCTGCCTTTTGTGTCGATACCCGTCGCCTGAAGATGACCGTTTTCATAGGGGCAGATCCAAACATTATCCCATGCTGGCGGCAGGACAAGCTTTTGAATCCTTTCGAGAATTTCAGCATCTTTTACAATCGTTCCGGACTCGTCGAAATAGATGAATTTATCGCCTTTCCGTTTACGGAAAAATCCTTTTGATTGATTTGAAAAATAGCGTAACCCGACAGATTTTGCTGTAATCTTCGGGTCACGACCAATTTTTTCAAGTTTTCTTTGGAGACGAAGGCTCATTCTTCATCAGGCTGCGGACGATTTTCCCTGCCTTTGATGCTTATATCGTGCAGGATTTTCCCCGCATTATCATTACTGAAATCAAAATGTGAGGTTACAAAAACGCCGTTTTCACCGTTTTTTGAGCGTATTCCGTATATGGTGGCTTCGTCGCCAGGGTCACTTTCTCCTTCGTATCGGTAAATGTGTACAATTTCAAAATCGTCCGGATTCTCAACGATACGATTTTCCTCGAGGTTGAAATCTTTTGTGAAACCTTTTTCTTTGAGTTCAGCAAGTGCCTGCGAAACCGTGGCGTAATGATACATTTGGCGGTCCATGATGTTGGTTTGTTTAATGGATTAAAATGTGAATTTAGCCATAAATTCAAACTGCCGACTTATATCATTTTTCAGAAAATTTACAATATGTGCATGTAGATGTGCTAACTTTGCGCCCGCAGGCCGCCTTATCGCCGTTTCGAAAGGAAGGGAGGAAAGTCCGGGCACCATAGAGCAGCATAGCGGGTAACACCCGTCGGCCCTACAGGGTCAGGACAAGTGCAACAGAAAGTATGTACAGGTAATGCTGTAGTGAAACCAGGTAAACTCTATGCGGTGAAATACCAAGTATATCGGCATTTAAGGGTTGCTCGCCCGTTGCCGAAGGGTAGGTAGATTGAGTCCGTCAGCAATGGCGGTCCTAGATAAATGATAAGGATGTCGATTTTTTCGGCATACAGAACCCGGCTTACAGGCCTGCTTTTTTATAATAGATCTTCGTCTTCTTCAGGATCGGAATCGTTCTGGTTTGCGAATTCGAAAAAACTAAAGAATGAACCTCCGTAATTTTTCTGGAACGAATAATGCATCAAATGATCCATTTTCGTGTATTTTGAATGTTCGATCACCATCATGCCATCTTCCTGTAATAACTCTTTTTCAAAAACGGTAAGGATTATTTTTTCAAAGCTCTGCTGGTCCATCCCGTATGGAGGATCGGCAAAAATGATGTCATAAACAGTGTTGCTCTTTTGTAAAAAAGAAAATACATCGCTTTTAATCGCAGCGATATTGAAATCGAACTCCAATGCCGTCTGCTTGATAAATTTGACACATCCAAAATCGGCGTCGACCGCAGTGATGTTGTCGCTTCCGCGGGATGCAAATTCATAGCTGATGTTTCCCGTGCCCGCGAATAGGTCAAGTACTTTAAGCCCTGCGAAATTAAAATGGTTATTCAGCACATTGAACAGCGCCTCCTTGCTCATGTCGGTTGTTGGCCGCACCGGCAGGTTTTTAGGCGGACTGATCCTTCGGCCTTTGTATTTTCCGGATATTATCCTCACGATAGAAATAAAATAAAATGTTTGAGATTTTCCTCAAACGTGAATGTGTTTTTATAATTCAATTCCGATACGTCGAAAATTGATACATTCCGTACATATTTATACGCAATTTCAAAAAGTTCATTTTCCACGGAAATATTACCTAAAAGCTGCAGTTTGAATAGCTCCGGATTCAGGTTCAATTGTTCGGCGGTAAACAACAAATAATAGATGAAATCTTCTTTAGTGCTGAAATCAAAGGAATTGAACAACAATAACTTCTGATTCTGAACAATCACAATTTCGAATTTCGTCCCGCCAAAATGAACAAAAACCTGCTTTTCATCATTGTTCTTCGATAGGTCCAACAATCGGGAAACCAGGATCGTATTGGCATGCCTGTAATCGAAGGTACCGAATTGGTCAATTAGAAAATTGTTGATATTGACATACGGGATGTACACATTGTGCATTTCGTAATTGGCCAGATCGTCGGATGCGAAAAAATCGGTTTCGAATACTTTGGTATTGTATTGCAGATAACTTCCAAGATAATCCTCATCAAAAATCGCCTTGGGCACAAAAGTATTCAGGCTGTTGCGATGAAGCACCACGACCTCGTCGTACGTCTGCGAAAGCACGGGATCCGACATAAAAGCCATCGAATAATGATCTTCGACACGTGATGATTTGGGATAATCTGAAAAGTCGATTTCCTTAAAGGCGGTGACCGATTTTTGCAGCGTATCCATACAGCAGTAAGAAAATCCGTCAAGTCCAACCAACAGTGCCAGTTTGGTGTATTTTTTCTCGGTAATATTCGTGCTGTTGACTATCATGTATGATTTCGGAGAGCGACAAACTTACAATATTTTTTTTTCTGAAAGGCCATAGCCCGCAAATTCATTGTTATCTTTGGACTCTTCGAAACCTAACAAACGACAATGCATTCAGGCGCATTCTACAACATTTTACGGCAGAAATTTCCGTTTGCACCGACCCTAAAACAGGATATTTTTTTTCAGATGATATCCGAGTTTCTGACAAATGACCGTTCAGATGAGCTATTCGTTCTAAAGGGTTATGCCGGGACCGGGAAAACTACCGTGATTTCGACAATCGTGAAC
>JAEYZX010000203.1 GCA_023427845.1 Bacteroidota bacterium | reverse complement strand
CATCTGGCCGTGCATATGCATCAACATTCGCATTCGCATTGTGACGCGATTGTAACAAGTGCGGAGGTTTTTCAGGGAAATACGCAGAATATCGTCAGAAAATGGGATTCTATATGCCCAAAATACGATATCGTTACAGAGATGATTTATAACCAGGTGCTTTGGCCCATAAACTGTGTAACGTGGGATCGCAACAGCATTCCCGCAAAACCGTTTCGTGAAAAGCTGGCGAGTTCGCAGGAATGGACCTTTCATCTTTCGCGGTTGCTCGACGATATAACATATAAAATTATCGAGAAACCAACGTGCCTTGTTCGCGAGCATCAACAGCGGACAGGTAAAATTGTTTCAGTAAGCAAAAGCTTTTCGACGTTCCATTCCCGCAAAATCATTATGGAACTGCTGACCGAAAAGCAAATGCGCACACCGAAAAACGAAAAAGGCCTGCTGAAATATATTTTTACTGCGCTTCGACAAGCGTTGCAATACCGATATTATAAACTTGCATTTGTGATTTTGGGTTATCTTGTGCAATCGTTCGGCCAGACAAAGTACAGGCGCGAAATCGCCAAAATCATACTGATTGCTTCGCCGATATATGCGTTGTCGGGAAGAGGCGAAAAACTTTTTAAGATTTAAAAATGGCAAAAGTTATACTGATCTCGCAGTTTGCATTGCCCTATAATGGTATAGGCAGCTGGACCACATTGTATGCCAACTACATTACGCGGCACAAACACCTGATCGATTATATAATCTGCCCGCAACCTGCTGCCACATTCGACACTGTCCAATACGGATTTATAAAACATGGTCTCGAATCCAAAATCAGGGCTCGATTCGATAGGAAAAACTATGCAGAATACCTGCAGCCACTGAAAAATATAATCGAACCTGGTGAAAAGTACATCATTCAAATCGTGGATAACCAGGGTATTTTATTGCATTTGGATGCGTTTGTTTCAAAACATTACCGAAGAAGCGATTTTCACATCCAGTATTTTCACCACGGTTTCAGTCCGTTTGCGAGTAAAAATAAAGCAGCCGGATTGTTCAGTGCAATCGATGAACTGATATTACTGACGCTTGATTCGTACAAATACTTCAAACAGTATTACACCGTGTTTCCGTGTAAAGTCGCGATACTGCACAACGGAATCGACACCTCCAAATTCGTTGTTGCCGACACCGATACAAAGACCCTCATAAAACAGAATTTCGGACTTGAAGGAAAAACCGTGTTTATATGGTGTTCACAGGACCGTCCCAAGAAAGGGCTCGATCTGATACTAGACGCATGGAAAAAAGTATATGACCCAAACCGGAACATTGCGCTTTTGGTCATCGGAACCAGTCGTGAAATCAAGGTCGACGGTGTCTCGGTGATCGGACGTATTCCGAACGATCAATTGCCGCAATATTATCACGCTTCCGATGTGTACCTTTTTCCAACGCTCTGCAAGGAAGGTTTCGGGCTCACGCTTATCGAGGCGCTGCATTGCGGAAATTATTGCATTGCATCGGCATCGGGCGGAGTTCCGGAAGTACTTCAGTACGGAAAACTCGGAAAACTGATCGAAAATCCGAACTTTGTAGGCGAATGGTTTCAAGCGATCAGTGACTATCTGCATGAGAAACCGGATCATCCGCAAATTTCAAAATCCCTTTATTCGATGCAGTCATGGAACCAGGGAATGGACAGGATAATTAATGACGCCCTTGTTTCGCTTGGTGCTTAAACTTTTAGAATGAGCGAATCCAAAAAATTTTCAATTGTAATCGCAACCAAAAACCGATTGCCTGAACTTCAGATAACACTCGCCAAAATTGCTCCTTTGTTGCAGCGACAAGACGTTAAGTGCATTATCTGCGACGATGGTTCTTCAGATGGCACCAGCAAGTATATTGAATTGAATTACCCTCAAATCACGCTGCATCGGAATGAAATTTCGAAAGGATATTTACATAGCCGGAATAAATTACTTGCGATGTCCGATTCCGAATATGCAATCTCACTTGACGATGATGCACATTTCCTTTCGGCCGATCCACTTGAGCAAATTGAAAATGCATTTAACGAGAATCCCGAATGTGGCCTACTCGCCTTTCGCATTTTTTGGGGTACGAATCCACCGCAAAGTACTGCTACCCGGCATAAGCAGCAACGCGTGAAAAGTTTTGTGGGTTGCGGGCATGCGTGGCGGATGGCTGCATGGAAGAGCATTCCCGATTATCCGGAGTGGTATGTCTTTTATGGCGAGGAAGATTTTGCATCGTTTCAGTTGTTTAAGACGAGTTGGCATATCTTATATGTTCCGGAAGTTCTGGTCCACCACAGGGTCGACCTTGGGTTGCGCAAACTTGCAAAGGACCATAACAAGCGATTGCGCAGATCGCTCGCGGCGGGATGGTTCAATTATCTGCTGTTTGTGCCGTTGCACAAAATTCCGCGAAAAATGGCCGCATCGGTCTATATGCAGTTCCGGACAAGGATTCTAAAGGGTAATCCAACTGCCCTGAAAGCTTTGGTATTGGCGTTTACCGACGTTTTGACCGCGATTCCAAAAATCCGTGCCAATTCGAACCGATTTACCGATTCAGATTACGCTGATTACTTTGCATTGGAGGAAGCCCGTTTATACTGGAAGCCCGAAAATGACACGGATTAATGGAAACTATAACGCGAAAGAAACGGCTTCGGGAACTTGACTTCCTGCGCGGAATAGCAATATTATTGGTGCTGTTTCGTCATCAATTCCTTTATGAATTTACTCAAAAGGCAGGTTGGATCGGTGTTGATCTGTTTTTCGTATTAAGCGGTTTTCTGGTGTCCGGATTGTTGTTTAAAGAATTTCAACGATTTGGAAATATTCGCCCAAAACTTTTCCTGATCCGTCGCGGCTTCAAAATTTATCCCATTTATTACCTGTTTTATAGTATTTATCTGATTCCGATTGTAATTCAGGAGGAATTCAACGCCACCGGTTTTATTGCCGATATGCTTTTCATTCAAAATTATATTGTTGGTTGGGGTTATGCCTACGCGCCAAGTTGGTCGCTCGCCGTGGAGGAACATTTCTACTTTGCAACCGCAGCCGTAATGTTTTTTATACTCCGTGAGAAGAATTCATTTTGGTCGGTCGGCGCACTGAAAACATTCCGGTTTGAACGGTGGATAGTGGCCATCCTCGTGCTATGTCTTGCAATGCGGATTGTGTCGAATGTTTACTTACCCGAAGCTGGCGCACGAAACATTACAATGACGCACCTTCGGATCGATTCGCTTTTGGCAGGCGTACTCATATCGTTTTGGTATCATTTCAAACGCCAGGCTTTTACACTTTTTATTCAGCGTCACAAAAAATGGCTGCTGGTCGTTGCGATGCTGCTGCTGTCGTTTACGCCATTTGTCGAACATTCAAAATCAATATATGTACTTACAATCGGATTTACGGTTATTTATATTGCATTTGGAATCGTATTGTCGTGGTTTCTGACCGATGGGCAAATCAATCGCAGACTCGACCGATATTTATCTGCAACAGTAGTGAACGGCGTTGCAAAAATCGGTGTCGCATCCTATTCGATTTACATCATCCACAGCTTTGTCAATTACGCTTTCAATGTTGGTGTCGGGTTTGTATTTTCTCAGCCTCTTATACCGATTATCATGTTTTTGACGACATCGTTAATAAGTATCTTATGCGGATTGTTTATGACGACTTACGTGGAAACGTTTTTCCTGAATATTAGGGACAGATATTTTCCCGCACGTAATGCCGAATCCCGAAATGTTCATTTAACGCAGAAATAGATTATTTTTACCCGAAAACCAAACAAAGCGAGATGTTCCCAAAAATTCGCGTCCCTTATATTATTGCCGAAATTGGACAGGCTCATGATGGAAGCCTCGGAATGGCACATTCGTATATCGACGCATTAGCCGATACGGGTGTTGATGCCGTAAAATTCCAAATGCACATTGCATCGGCAGAAAGCAGTGTGCACGAACCGTTTCGTGTAAAGTTCTCTTATGAGGATGATACGCGGTTTGATTATTGGCAGCGTATGGGCTTTACGCTCGAACAATGGAAAGGTATCAAAGAACACTGCGAAGACAAAGGATTGGATTTCATATGTTCGCCGTTCAGCAATTTTGCAGTCGACTGGCTTGAGCAGTTGGATGCCAAAATTTATAAGATTGGTTCCGGCGAGGTCAACAATCTGTTGATGCTTGAGAAAATCGCACAAACCAATAAGCCTGTGATCCTGTCGTCAGGGATGAGCAGTTTAACCGAATTGGATCAGACTGTCGATTTTCTGAAGAAACGGAAAGTCGAATTTGCGATCCTGCAATGTACCACTTCGTATCCGACGTCACCCGAGCAACTCGGACTGAACGTCATAGCTGAGTTGAAATCGCGCTACAATGTGAAAGTTGGTTTTTCGGATCATTCGGCAAGGATCGAAACCTGCATTGCAGCAACGGCTTTGGGGGCTGAAATTCTTGAGTTCCACGTGGTTTTCGATCGCGGTCAGTTCGGACCGGATTCGAAATCCTCACTTACAATTCAGGAAACACGCGAGCTGTCGGCGGCGGTCAGGAACATTTATACGGCAATGAAACATCCCGTGGATAAATCGAAAAATTCAGATTTCACCGAATTAAAGCAAATGTTTGAAAAATCGCTTGCCGTAAACAAAGATTTGCCGAGCGGGCATATCATCCGTTTTTCCGATCTTGAAGCAAAGAAACCAAAAGGTTACGGTATTCCCGCATCCGACTTCGAAGCGGTCATAGGCAGGAAAACCAGAACTGAAAAAAAACAATGGGATTTTTTAAATGAAGAAGATCTAATATGAGCGAGAAAAGGAAAATTTGTGTAGTCATTACCGCACGTCCATCATACAGCAGGATCAAATCGGCACTCACCGCAATCAAAAACAGTCCCAATCTTGAGCTGCAGCTTGTCGTGGCAGGTTCGGCATTGTTGGACCGTTATGGAAATGCGCAAAACTACATCGAGAAGGACGGTTTTACGATCAATGAGCGTGTATTCATGGTGCTCGAAGGCGAAAATCCGATGGCAATGGCAAAAACTACCGGACTTGCAGTAATGGAATTGTCGAGTGTGTTTTATAATCTGAAACCTGATGCGGTTGTCACAATCGCCGACCGGTTTGAAACAATAGCGACTTCGATAGCGGCATCATTTCAGAATATACCGCTTGTTCATATCCAAGGAGGAGAAGTGACCGGAAACATCGACGAGAAAGTTCGGCATGCGAACACAAAACTGGCCGATTTGCATCTTGTATCGTCTGAGGACGCACGCGAGAGGGTCATCCGAATGGGCGAAGATCCTCAGACAGTGATAAATACAGGCTGCCCTTCGATCGATCTTGCACGCGAGATCCTTCGTAATCCGGAACTTCAATTTGACCCGATTGTAAAATATGGCGGCGTCGGACAGGCCCCGGGATGGGAAAAGGGCTATCTTGTAGTAATGCAGCATCCGGTCACGAATGAATACGCGCAGGCAAAGCAGGACATTCAAAAAACACTCGTGGCGATCGATGAGCTTCAAATCCCCACTTTTTGGTTCTGGCCAAATGTCGACGCGGGTGCGGATGGAACATCAAATGGAATTCGTTCCTACCGCGAAATCAATAAACCTGAAAACATATTGTTTTTTAAAAATATGGAGCCGGCCGACTTCCTTTTTCTGATCAAAAATGCAAAATGTCTTATCGGTAATTCAAGCGTGGGGATCCGGGAAAGTTCTTATCTCGGAGTTCCTGTAGTCAATATCGGAACGCGGCAAAACCGCCGATTACGCGGCAGAAATGTCATCGATGTCGGTTACGACAAGGACGAGATCAAAAACGCAATACTCAAACACATCGGCAACGGTTCAATTGAAAGTGAACTATTGTATGGCGATGGAAATGCGGGTGAGCAGATTGCGAAAGTACTCGAGGAATTCGAGCTGTTATCACATAAAACAATCTCGTACTGATGCGGATACTCGGAATCATCCCGGCGCGGGGCGGATCTAAAGGCGTGCCTGATAAAAACATCAAGTTTGTCGGCGAACATCCGCTGGTAGTGCACGCGGTTTTATGTGCCAAACAATCATCTGGGATTACCGATGTAGTGGTTACAACCGATTCCCAGAAAATAGCCGATGTTGTGGGCGACCTGGCGACTGTAGTGCGGCGTCCCGAAAATCTCGCGACAGATACGAGTTCGGTCACCGAAGCAATTGCGCATGTCCTCGATCAAATGGACACTGAATACGACATTATCGTGGTACTGCAGCCAACGTCTCCGCTTCGAAGCGGAAAAGACATCGATAACATCGCTTCGATTTTTGAGCTGAGCCCACATATAAATTCGGTTGCAAGTGTCGTCGAATTCAACGACATCCATCCGGCACGGATGTATTCAGTTTCAGAAGATGGAACATTGCTTTCATTAATGCAGGAAAGCGAAACGGCAAGACGTCAGGACCTGACGCCGGTTTTATTCCGCAATGGCTGTTTTTACGCGGTCAGAACGAAAGCCTTTCGCGACAGCGGCAGTTTGATGGCAATTCCCAAAAAAGGATATGTCATGGACGCACAGTGGCTTCTGAACATCGATACGCCGCGTGATTTTTTAATTGCAGAGGTGCTTTATAACGAATGGAGAAATGAAAATAGTCATTAGCGAGGGTTTGGGTTTCAGTAAAGATGCGATTTCCACTTTGCAGAGATGCGGGACGGTAACCGTTATGGAATCGGCGTTGCGCGAGGATCTTATCAGCGAATTGAAAGATGCCGATGCCGTGTTTGTGCGGCTGGCACATAAAATCGACAGTGAAATACTGAACGCGGCACCCAATCTAAAATATATACTAACGGCGACTACGGGAACCGATCACATAGACGAGAAACATTTTTCCTGGAGAAATGGCAGTGTCATCAGTTTAAAAAATGAATTTGCATTCCTTGAAACTATACCTTCGACAGCCGAATTTACTTTTGGATTGCTTTTGGCATTGATGCGTAAAATTCCGTGGGCCATCGATCACGTGAAACAAGGCGACTGGAATCGGGATTTGTTCAAAGGCAATAATCTTTCCGGAAAAAAGATTGGTATTTTGGGAATGGGGCGCGTTGGGGCGCAGGTCGCGAAATACGCCGGCTGCTTCGGAATGGAAGTCGGTTATCATGATATCATCCCTAAAACCGCACAAGGTAAATGTTTTGCCTCGGCAGCTGAGCTTTTCAATTGGGCCGATATCATCAGCATTCATATTCCGTTAAATGATTCTACAAATGGGTTAATTGATGATAGACTTCTTAAGCACGTTAAACCTTCGGCAATCATCATCAATACTTCGCGCGGCGCCATTCTTGACGAGGATTGCCTGGCAAATAAAATAGAGAATCGTCATATCGCAGGTTTTGCATGCGATGTAATTCGGGATGAGATACAAGGAAATGTTCGTGGCAACAAGTTTGTCGAGCTATCCAAGAGAGGCTTTCCAGTAATTGTAACCCCACATATCGCC
>JAEYZX010000171.1 GCA_023427845.1 Bacteroidota bacterium | reverse complement strand
CCTCTATATTGTCTTTATTCCAGAGTTTTTCTAGAATTTCATTGGTGGCCTGTTTTTCTGTTGTAGTGACGCGCAGGGATTTTAATGTACCTTTCAGCGCCATTTTTTGCTGTACGACTTGAAGGCCCCACAATATTACAATTGCGATGAGTGTCGCTGCTGTCGCAGCAAAATACATTCCTCCTCCTGTAGCAAGGCCTATTCCCGCAATGGTCCACAATCCCGATGCAGTTGTAAGTCCCTTTACCGTAGCAGGTTTCAGGAACAATATCGTACCGGCTCCTAAAAATCCGATTCCGCTTATGACCTGTGAAGCTACACGCGATGGATCCAGACTAACATGGGGATGATTAATAATATCCATAAATCCGAATGATGAAACCATCATTGTAAGGCACGACCCGAGACATACCATCATATGCGTTCGCATTCCTGCGCCGGCCGCCCATTCCTTCCGTTCGCGTTCGAGTCCGACTGCGGCTCCGAACAAAGCAGCCAATGCTAGTCTCAATAATATTTCACTCCATTCAAGCATAGTTTAAATATAATTTAATTTCCATTAAAAATCCCCACCATTGTGGGGATTTTCTTAAGCAAAATAGTTTAACCAATAATCTACAGAATGCTTAAGTGTTAAGGAGTTGTGGTGCCGGTTCCACCAGTTCCGGTTCCACCAGTTCCGGTTCCATCGGTTCCCGTTCCGCTTCCGGTTGTACCACCGGTTCCGCCCGTTCCATCAGTTCCTGTACCTGCTCCCATTCCGGTTGTATCGGTTGCGGTTCCGGTATCCATATCTGTGGTTGTTGCATCAGTGTCGGTCGAATACGTATCTGTTGTCGTTTCCATGTCGGTACTTTCTGTGTTGCTGTTTTGGTCCTTGCACGAGGTCATCGTTCCAAGTGCGAGTGCCGCAACCACAATCAGGCTTTTCATTTTAAGTGACTTTTTCATAATTCGCTAATTTTGGATTTATTACATTCAAAATTAATTAAGCAAATTGCAGAATACTTATACAATTTTTAGTCTTTATTGCACTATTTAAAAGCAGTGGATATGAAAAGTTTGGCATTTTTACCTTCAGATGAATCGTGGGATTTACATCGATGGATAAAAAATTCGGGTCTACTTGGAACCCGAATTTGTATTTAAATCGCTTCGTTCGAAAGCACCTCCCGCTGATTCTTACTTCCGGTATTCTGTTCAAGTTTTTTAAATAAATCCATTGCATTCTTGAATGCCTGATCCATATTGAAGTATTTGTAATTCGCAAGGCGGCCTACAAAATACACATCGGTCAGTTTATCCGCTTCGGCTTTGTATTTGTCGTAAATCTCTTGATTTCTTGCGTTCGGCACCGGATAATACGGCTCTCCTTCATCGACTGTAAATTCACGAACAATCGTCGTTTTATCGGAAACCTGATTACCAAAGTGCTTGTATTCGATTATTCTTGTAAAATCGACTTCGGTGCCGGGATAATTCACGACTGAATTCTCCTGAAAGAATTCGGCGTCCACAGTTTCGGACACAAAATTGATTGAACGGTATTCAAGTTTTTCGACAAGGCTGTGTTTAAAATCGAAATAACGATCCACGGGGCCTGTATAGAATAATTTTTCATATCCGGAAATCCCGTCACGAATATCGAAATAGTCAGTATTGAGCCTTACTTCGATATTTGGATGATTTAAAATATTTGCAAATAGCTGTGTGTATCCGCCCGTTGGCAATGCCTGATATTTATCAGAAAAATAACGGTCGTCGAAATTTGTGCGGACAGGGATTCTTTCCAATACTGAGGCATGAAGTTCCTCCGGATATTTATCCCATTGCTTTTTGGTATAGTGGCGGAACATTTTCTCATAAAGTTCAGACCCAACTTTTGAAAGTACCGCCTCGCGACCGTCTTTAGGGTTTTCGATTGGGATCCTGTTATGCTCGAGCCATTCTTTCATTTGTTCTTCAGTTTGAAGATCCAGCCCGAAAAGTTCATTGACAGTCGTAATGTTCACAGGGATCGGCACAAGTTTACCGTCGACCTTTGCAATAACTTTATGTTCCCATGGGTACCAGTCAGAAAAGCGATTCACGTATTCCCATACATCTTCTTCATTTGTGTGAAATAGGTGAGCGCCATATTTCGAAACCAGAATTCCGTTCTCATCAATGTAATCGTAGCAGTTTCCTGCGATATGATCACGTTTTTCGATTACCAGTACCGTTTTTCCGATTGCTGCATAATGTTGGGCGAGGACCGCTCCTGATATGCCAGCGCCAATAACCACGATATCATAATTTCTCATTGCTGTACGGTTTTGCTGATAATTGCGCTCATTTGGTTTACTGTACTGTTCCAGGATGTCCTGTTCAATATCTCGCGATAATCGGCCTCCAGAGATACACTGTCGGTATTGGTGAGTATATCATCGATGGCTTTTGTGAATTCGGTTGCCGACGATACAATCGGTACACAATGACTATAGTCCCGCACAACATCCTTGACAGCAGTGGAAATGACCGGTTTTCCCGCCGCTATGTATTCAAGGGTCTTGGTCGGACTGATGAATTTTGTGGCGTCGTTTAATGCAAATGGCATCATTGCGATTGAAAATGCTTTGAGGTAATTCGGCAATACCTCATACGATTTCATTCCGAGGTAGTGAATGTTGGATCTGCGAGGTAAATCTTCATCTCCTATTTTGGCTAGTGGCCCAATCATTACAAATGATACTTTCGGATTCAGCTTTGCAGTTTCATCGAGGAGCTCGAGATCGATCCGTTCGTCGATGACCCCGAAGTAGCCAACAATTGGAGATGGTATGCTTGCAATATCTTCTGGAATCGCCACTCCGTTGAGGGCTTTCGCAAAATGCTCCTGATCGACCGAACTCGGGAAGCAATGTACATTGTCATGTAGTTTTGCTTTGGATTCGTATAGTGATTTCCCACCCGTAAATACAATGTCTGCGTATGCTAACAGGAATTTTTCCTGTTCAATTAGTTGTGCCGGAGCGCCTTTGAACAACGTTAGTTCGTCCATGCAATCATATACTATCGTACCAAAATTAAACTCGGGCAATACGCAAACAAATGAAGGTGAGTAAAACCATCCAACGCTTATATCACGATTCTTTACAAATTGTGGTAAAATATTTTTTATTGCACCGATCGACGTTGTGCGAGGTTGCAGCACATGCAGGTTTGAATGGATTCTGATTAAATTTCCGGTATTCTCATCTCCCGGTTCAAATGGTATCGGTTCTTCGATAAGCAGGATTTTTAGTGATTTGGCGAGCCTACTGATTATATGCTGCGGCCGTTGGTATACAAATTCCCATCGCAGGTGGCAAAATACCACCATGTCATAATTTTCATTTCCGTTAGTAGAATTTGAAGTTGTTGCTCGGGATTGGTTGGTTTTAATCTTTTCCATGTCATTTTGCGTTTTTTTCGTTATGTGGTGCCAAGTGCTTCAAATCGCGAAACTTGGCACTGCAATACAAATTTTGGATTTTTGCGAAAATCGTTGTTTATACAATTTCGCTATTTCATTGCATGATTTTAGGTTATCAAGAAATTTCGTACCGACTTAATTGAAGTTTTGAACATTGTGCAAGCTGTACGAAAAATTCTATAACATGGAAATAGAATCGTTGCCGCATCTTTGTGTGACGCTCACTTGCGTCAGACTTCATCAAAAATTTTAAAACCAATATTATGCAGAACAATACTCCACGGATAGGGATTACCTTCAGCGCGTTTGATTTATTGCACGCCGGGCACATCAGAATGCTCGAGGATGCAAAAACAGTTTGTGATTATTTAATCGTCGGACTTCAAACTGACCCGACATTGGACCGACCTGAAAAAAACATGCCCACACAGTCGGTCGTCGAACGTTACATTCAGCTTAAAGGATGCAAATTCGTTGATGAAATTGTGCCTTACGCAACTGAACAAGACCTGGAAGATATTTTGAAGTCATTTACCATCCATGTAAGGATAATCGGCGAAGAATACAAAAACAAAAATTTTACCGGACGCCAATATTGTGAGGATAAAGGAATTGAACTGTATTACAATAAAAGGGATCACCGCTTTTCCAGCAGCGGACTTCGACGTGAGGTCTACGAACGCGAATGTGAAAAATTGAATACAACGCTCACAATGGTGAAGTAGATTGAAATACTTTTACAATAGCTCGCTGATTGTTGGAGAACCAATTCAGTTTTTGTCCCGAAACCTTTCACGCATCGCCCATTATTTTTTGCGTTGGTTGCGTGTTTTGAAATGGAGCAATAATACCGATTTAAAAGGATTATGATTCCGATGTCTTTTTGTAATTTTCAGTTAAAAACTTAGTCGATGGACAACCAATCTTCCGATGAAATTTCGATACGTAAAAGCAGAAAGCCCTTATTTTTATCTATTGCCGTAATAACTGCACTTGCAGGCAGTTATTTTTTAATTCCTGAATTTCAAGCTGAACTCAACACCGCATGGGCAGTTCTAACAAGCGGCGATGAGCCGCGGATTCACGAGTGGGTACGCCAATTCGGTTGGTTTGGGCCTGTTCTTATTGTATTTGTAATGGTTGCCCAGATGTTTCTTATTGTAATTCCTTCGTGGCTGTTGATGATTGTAGCCATCGTCGCCTACGGTCCTTATTGGGGAAGCCTGATCGTTTTTACGGCAATTTACGTTGCGTCTTCTGTAGGATATTCAATCGGGAGATATTTCGGTCCAATTATCGCCAAACGGCTAATCGGTCAAAAAGCCGAACAGAAGGTGAGTTTGTTTATCGAACGTTATGGTCTGTGGGCAATAGTTGTTACACGGCTTAATCCGATGTTATCCAACGACGCCATCAGCTTTATGGCCGGTATACTTAGAATGGGCTACCGGCGGTTTATTGCAGCTACAATGCTTGGCATCGCGCCATTGGTAATTTTAATAGCAGTACTGGGCCAGGTAACCGACGGATTGAAAACCGGGCTGTTATGGGTATCCATAATCAGCCTGGTAATTTTCATTGGCTTTATCTGGTGGGATAATAAACGGAAAAATAAGACCAGCTAGACTTTTATATGTCCCCAGTTTTCACCGCTCTTAATTCGGCTGATCTGCATTTCGCTGACGCCGAATTGTTTCGCCAGAATTTTCATGCGTGTTTTTCTGTTCGGGTCCTGAAGGATCTTTTTGAGATGGATCACATTCGTCGACGTAAGTTTGGCACCATCAGCCTTGCGCTTGCTTTCCCAGGTTCTTAACCTCCCTTTTTGCACTTTCGGATTGGACTCATAGTGTGCCCGCTTTTCTTCATACGTTGCCCAACGAAGGTTGTTTACATGATCGTTGCCGCGCTCGTGATCCAAATGCAGGACAAATTGCTGGTCGTCGGAAGTCTTGGGGATAAACAATTGAGCTACGAGTTTGTAGACAAACAATTGGCGGGTAGATGCTTTTCCATTTGACCAAACCTTGTACCTGATCATTTTATAGCCATGCATCGTGGCGCCCAAAAGTAATTTTCCGTCGTCCATAGTTTCGGAAAAGCTCATGATTCTGCCGCGGTTCGATACGGCGTAGCGAAATCTGAGAGGATCGGGAATATCAATTTCCTTAAAAACCTCTCCGGGAAATTTTCTAATCATTTGTGTGGTATTATTGTGGTATTTATGCGAATTTAACTAAAACTACACTTAATTAAAGACTTATCCTAACAATGTCATTAACTTTTGAAATTCATTTATTTCTCTTAGTATTAAGCCGGTTTGCGAAAACATCTGTAAATTTTCTTGCATACAAACGACAGTGCGAAAAAGTTGATCGCAATAATCAAAAATGAAAGCACCGCGAACATCGTGATTTCAAACAGAGTGACGATTATGCTTTGATTCTGCGGATCGCTATCTAAAAGGAAAGCAGTAATCGCAAGGCAAACCGAAATAATTAATATGACGATGATTTTTGTACGCATGGTAGTCTGACAAATATCGCAAATAGAATAGGGTGCCGGTCAAATTTTAGAAAATTTTATAATTACATTCACATTTTACTGTTGGCCGATAAGCAGGCTGTAAAAATTGTACCCAAATAAAAGCAGTGTAAGCAAAATTCCAAAAACGGGGATCACGGGCATTTTACCGACAGCAAATGGGATTCGGTATGGACGCTCGAGATTTGCATCTACAAACCTAAGTCTAATCACCGCCAGATTCACGACAATGAATGTCATGAAGATGAAAACATTTGCAATTCGGGCGATGGTTTCGATATCGCCAATCAAAGCGAATCCGTACATCACCGCCAAAATAAGTATAAGTGCGTTTATCGGAGTTTTGCGTTTGTGCGAGACTTTCGATAACCATGCGAATTTCTTTGAATCGCCCGCCATATTCAACAGCACGCGCGAGCTTCCCAGCATATTCGACAGGATTGTGTTTGATGTTGCAAATAGTGCGATTATGGAGATGATGAGTATTCCGGTCTGTCCCGATTCGTTCTTCGCTATGGCCGCAAGCGGGCTTTCAGATGCTGCCAGTTCAGCAAAAGGCAATGCACTTACCGCACAAATCCCAACCACAGTATAACCGATAAGCACAATTATGCTTGCTGAAAACAGCGCACGCGGAATATTCTTATGCGGGTCATTGGTTTCTTCGGCAAGCTTTACGATTTCCTCAAATCCGATATAGGCATAAAACGCCAGTGCCGACGCCATTAAAAGTCCGTTGATTCCGTCAGGAGGAAGATCAAGCAAATCGACTTTTCCAACCGAACCCGAAGCGAGGTAAATGATATAAAGCAATCCCGCGGCTTCGATTACGGTGAAAATTATATTGACCACTGAAGATTCGCGTATTCCAGAAATGTTCACGATGAAAAGCAGGGTTATGATTCCCAATGAACCTATCAGAAAATCCACCTGTATCAATTCGGCCAGATAGCCCGCAAATCCGGTAGCGACCGTTGCGCCGCTTACGATCCCGTTCAATGAAATGACAATGCCAAGAAACAGTCCGGTATTTTTTCCGAATGCTTTCCTGGCATATTCATATTCTCCGCCTGATTTTGGATACGCAGCACTGAGTTCGGAATAGGAGAATACAGTGCAGATGGCTGTTATGGACGCAATAAGAAACGATAACCAAAGCATGTTTCCTGAAAAGCCGGCAACCTTTCCTATTATCGTATAGATTCCCGCACCGAGGATCGATCCAACACCGAAAAAAATTGCGGCGCCAACTCCGAGTGTTCTTTTTAATTCAGCCATTAGCCAACATTACGTATTACATAAAGTTAGCAAAATATTAAAACACTACGCAGCGGTTTATCCCTGAAAACGTATTCCAACCACAATATTGCGCCCAATGTTCGGGATGCCATCAGGTTTAAGCCGTGAAAGATGCGCGACATAAGTTGTATCAAAAATATTGTTGACGTTCAAATTCGCATTCAAAACAATATTTCCGATCTTGAATTTTCCGCCGACGCCCGCATTTACCAGCGTATAACCATCTGACGACGATTCGTTCAGGTCTGTATTTTTCTGCGGAAGCGTTGCCGAGACATTCAACCGCGCAAATCCATCGGTCAGCCAATCGCTGATTTTGAATTCACCCCTCAGTGTATTATCCCAATTCATCGCCGGGATCAGCGGAAGGTACGCGCCATTGTCCTTTTTTCCCGTGATGCTTTCGACGCTGCTTTCAAAATGCAGCCAATCGAGCGGATGCGGATGCAAATGGATTCCGGCTTCACCGCCGTACAAATACGCATTGTCGCTTGTGTACCGATACACATCGTGGCCATCGATGATGCTGCCTGTTGGCGCTGCATAAATATAATCGTCGATCAGGTTATAGAAACCATTCACATAGAAGTCAAAATGTGTTGTTGTGTATTCGATGTTGATATCCGACTGTACGTTTTGCTCACTTTTTAATCGGCCGTTTCCGATTTCGTATCGGTTGGTCCCTTCATGGACACCATTCGATGTCAGTTCGGCAAGATTGGGGGCACGAAAACCTGATGCGACATTAAACCGCAGGACAGTGCTTTTTGATACATTACCTTTATAACCGAGCGAAGCATTTACACTGTTGAACGAACGGTCTATCGCTTCAAAATAACCTTCTTCGCTTTCAGTCCCATGCGTTTCCGTCGAAATCGCTCTGTTGTCGTACCGCAGGCCTGCCTGGATCACATTCGATTTCCACTGGTAATTCAGCATTCCGAAGATTCCGTTATCGTTCGTGATTGCATCCGGAATAAGCAATTCCTCACCTGAATTTTCGTTGCGCTGGTGCATTCCCTGCGTTCCTGCAACGAATTCAAATTTTCCAAAAGCAGGGAAATGATATTTTAAATCATAAGAGAATGTTGCGAGTTTCATTTGCAATGCCGCAACACTGCTATCTTCAAATTCGCTGCGGTTATTCAGCGTGTATCCAAAAACCGATGTCAGTTTAGAGCGGTTCAGGAAAAAAGTATTTTGAAAGCTCAGAATGTGATTATCGACCGCCTGTTTCGGATAATCAGGTGTATGGTTTTCGGTCTGCGCCGAGATATCTTCAGGGATTCCTGTGTCAAGCCGGTTGTAATTGTATCGCAGCGTACCTGAATAGGCCGCATTTGCGTAACCAATCCCGGTTTTAATGTCGGTTTCGTTATAGCGGGAATTTGTAACGCGATCACCTCCGGGAATTGAATAATCGGCATGTGATGCATATCCTGCACGAGCAAGGAATTTCCAGTTTTCGGAAGATCCGCGGACTCCTGCCGATGTTGATGTGCCTAATGTATTAGCAAAAAAACGCGTATTGAAATCTGCTTTAATGCTTTTCGCGGGAGCAAATTTTTCGGGGTTGAAATACAATACGCCACCCATTGCATCCGAACCGTACAAAAGCGATGCCGGGCCTTTGATAATCTCGACGCTTTCGACACCTGAATCACTCAGGCCAAGACCATGTTCGTCGCCAAATTGCTGGTTTTCCAGACGGATTCCTTGCGAGTAAACCAATACACGGTTACCGCTCAATCCTCTAATGACGGGTTTCCCGATCGAGGTTCCGGTAGAGATTTGTGATACACCCGGAATGGCGTCGACACCTTCAACGAGTGTCTGAACTCCGTGATGCCGCAACGATTCTATGTTGACATGCTCGACTTTAACAACGTTCTCCGACTGGAGTCTGTTGAATGGAGTCGACACAATGACTTCATCCATTACGTGCGACGTTTGTTCAATTACAATATCGAATATTGTGTTTTCAGAAATCGTTACGTTCGCGATTTGTGTTGTATAACCAAGGCGGCTGAAAATTAGCTGCAGGTCACTTTTGGGAAGGTTTTTAAATTCGTACCTGCCATTTGCATCTGTTGTGGTTTCTTTTTGGATTTCCGGAACGGAGACGAGGACTCCCATGACAGGAAGCTGCGATTCATCTTTTACGTTCCCCGATAATGTTGTTTGGGAATATGCAATAGCAGACAGCCCCGATAACAGGGCAATAAAAATATTTTTCATTGGATTTGTTTATTGTTAGTAATGGTCCATGCAGACGATAGTGCTATACAATAAACGAGGGCGGGCCACGATGTGAGAATAGGCTACCGCAAAAAACTGTGAATCCAGTTGAATAGAAAGGTTGAGTAAGCGCTAATTGATAAATTGCCGCTATGAAAGAAGAGTCGGCAACGCAAAAAGCAGGAGCGGCGCTAAACGCGAATGCGCAGATAAAACACGGCTCTGCGTCGTGATGGCTGTGGTTGATGGTACTGCCTTCCGCATAATGATGGTCGCAGTGGGGCTCAGACAATCGCTCGGCAAGGTGCCCAAAGGTATGTGCCGACTGAATCAGTATTGCCAGCAATACCAACAGGCCAAGGAAAGACGCTCTATGTGCAGGCTTTAAATTCACGGCGCAAAGATACCGTTTTCAGCAGTATTGTTGGGTAATTTTTTCGGATTTACTATCGCAACGGATCGATGTCATTCGCATCCGACTCTAAGTCTTCATCCTTAAAATACTCGTTGTTCAGTTTTTGCTCGAGTTTTTTCTTTTCTTTCTGATTGCGCCTTATGGTAAAAACAATTATTACGATTACAATCGCGGCAATGATTCCGATTATATACCAGTTGAGTTCCATTGTTTTTTATTTAAAAGTATGAATTATATGTAAAACTTTGATTTTCTTATGGTTAATATTACGGTTGCATCCAAAAAAATAAAATATAGGAATCGTCTTATTTTCAATAGTCAGAAAGATGGTTTTTTCTGTAATTCATCGATATGATTGTTAAATATTTGATTGCTGTACCGATTTTTAAGACACTTGTTGTTGAAAAGCAGGAATACCACATTGATCTGCAGGTTGTCCGCCATTCAGCCGAAAATCCCTATTCGGACATTTTTACAATTCTCACAATCGTTGGATTATCTAAATCCAGGCAATCGTAAAACGACGAACATAATCAATCTGTCATGAAAGATCCAAATCGGCAGCGGAGGCTTAGCAGCCTGAATGCGGCATTTATTTTTACAGGTTTACTTGCCTTAATTGCAATAGTCTTCGCGTGTAAATGCACGTATCCGTCGGTTGCCTTCCTGATTGCGCTTGCGGCATTTGCAAGCGGCGGGATTACGGGATTTATATTCGGGATTCCGCGAACGATGCAAAAATCCACTTCAACCGAAGGTCATACCGAAGTCCACGACAACACCAACCTCGAACAAATATCCGACTGGCTGACCAAAATAATGGTGGGTGTTGGACTGACTCAAATAAATTCGATCAAATCGGGATTTTATACCTTATCGGAGCAGGCCGGAATCGCAATTGGAGGTTCGACGGCGGCAGCAGAACAAAATACGGTTTTCGCCGGCGCGATACTATTGTTTTTCGCACTTGATGGATTCCTGATTTGTTATTTATGGACAAGACTTGTGCTGACCGACATCCAGAAAAAAGGAATTGCCGCCGACGTCGATAAAAAGATTTTCGACCAGGATGAAAAAGATAAGGTTGCAACGACGGCAGTTTTCAAACAGCTGAACCGATCCTCGGATACCCGCGACATCCCGACCGACGAAATGTATGCAATTCTCAAAGGCGCATCCGGTAAAACCATCAGCGATATTTATATTATGGCGGTCAATTATCGTAAAAATCATTGGAAGTCAAGCCCGGATTGCGTTGCAAAGACGATCCCGATTTTCGAATCGCTGGTGCTGCTCGACAAAAAAGATGAATATCCGGAAAATTATGCGCAGCTGGGTTACGCACTAAAAGACAAAAGCGTGCCTGATTACGAAAAGGCAATCGCGAATTTCACCAAAGCCATTCAAAAATTTAATGCCAATAAAATTACTGCCGGTCTGAGTACGATTTATTTTAACCGTGCGCTGGCGCAAATCCATCTTGAAAATAAATTTCCACACCATCCAAGCGATGCAGCTATAGCCGAACAAATCAGCAAAGATATACAGGCTGCCAAAACCGATAAACTGGTCAGGGATATGATTCCGCAGACAATCCTACCCGAATGGCAGCGACTCAATAATTTACCAACCGATTAAAAAATGAAACAATGGTTACAATTGAAGTGCAGGTAAATGGGGGAGTAGCCCCACTTCCGATTAAGGTTTTTATCGACAATCTCGATAATCTCGACGATATCCGGTTTACCAGGACAATGTCGTTTACCGAACATTATGCGCTGGCGTCGGGCAGGTACATGCTGACGGTTTCGGGAATGAATCCGGATGAAGGGTCAACTTCCATTAAGCTTAGCGGCGATTTTTCTAAGGAGCCTCTTCCGAAATCCGCGCAGGAAGCAACAAATCGGCTGTATTCCATTCTTTTCTACTTTGAAATCTGATGCCATGAAAAAGCTATTATCCTTTTTTATAATTTTTTACGGATTTACCGCTACTGCACAAATCACGTCGGAAACATTAGCCGAAGAAATCGTCACTGCAGCTGAAAATTCAAAATCGGGGAACTACAATGATATTCTGGCGAGTGTTTTTCAGTTTGCCGCGAAAAATATTGTGGGCGAAGACAAAACAATCGAATTCAACTCGACCTTGTTTGCACTGAAATTAAAGGCCAACCCCGATTTGAACAAGGATGTTTTCTTTGTAAATGAAACATTTTCCCGCAACCTTGAAATGAATTTCAAAGCAAATTTTGACGATGATTATTCATACACCGGATTTACCGGTGGCGTCACATATGCTTTTATCAATGGGCGCGACTCTAAAATGGCAATCGTGGGCGAAAAGCTTGCCGGTGTTTTCGATAAACTGACCGACATTGCTACTGCGGAAGCAAAAACAATATTGATTTCGATCGTGAGTGACCCAAACCTCTCAGAAACCGATAAGGCTCAAAAACTGCAGTCGCTTAATATTGCTCAAAATGCGATGTTAAACAATCTTCCGCCTCCAGCAGATACCGATGCGGCACATTATTACAATCAACTCGCAAGCGCGGCATTCAATAACGAAAGCGGACTCATAAATCCTGATGGTACTTTGGTCGGTACTTTGCAGGCTGCATCGCAATATGTCAATCTCGAGCTTGATAAATTCTATGAAGATCTAAAGGCCGCGCCGCTTCTGACTTTGGCGGTTGACGGAACCTCGAACAAGGACGGGAAATTCAATCGTGCGTCGGCCTCGTTGGTTTATTTGCAGGGCGTCAGAAATTCAGATATGGAATTTGACATCCGTACACGGTTCCTGTATGCAGATACATTGGCGATCAGCATGCCTCGTCATTCAGCCGAAGCAGAGGCCGGCATCAATTTCATCATTGGAAAAAGATCGGGTGCGACAGATGGTGTGCGTCCCGCTACGCTCAAAAGTTTTTTCGAAATCAAATCGTACTTCGAATACAGTACAATACTGAAAAACCGATTGCCGGACGAGGAAAAGGAAATGTTCAGTGCCAATGCCGATTTTCGGCTGAGGATTGCTGAAGGATTGTGGATTCCGTTTACGGTCAAATACGATCTCGATAATGCGAATGTATTCGGGTTTCTGAATGTGACGTTTAATTTTGAGTAGAAGAAAGCCGACCCCAGGCGAACCGGATTCTACGGAGCGCAGCGGAGTCAAGTCAAAAGTCATAAAGCCCCAGAATTCTGTTTGAAAATCTGCTGTTTAATGATCTTTTAACTAATCCTTAGGCGCATCATCGCAAGATTTCTTCTAACTTAGGTATATTAAAAACAATGCCATGAGTGACGATAAATCAAAAACAGGAGAACCCGATCGCAGCCGCATCAATCTTTCAGAAGATTATGAAGTGCAATACTGGTCGGAGAAATTTGAGGTTACGCCCGACGAACTAAAAGCCGCGGTTAAGGCCGCCGGCAGCCCAAGTGCCGATAAAGTTGAGGAATATTTAAAAGGAAGATAAGCCGCGAAAGCGGCTTTATTTTTAGTCTTGCCAGAAATCATTAACCGCGATAGTACGGTCTGTCATCTGTCATCTGTCGTCTGTCATCTGTCATCTGTCTTCAGTCCGCTGTCGGTCTCTATGAAACTTTCTTCAAATCACTCCACAACGTTAAACCGTTTCATCTCTTCCAAAGGCTCGATCGCACTGTGTGCCGCCCAAATTGACGGATCGTATTTTTTCAGGAACTGGTATTTGAAATCGTCTTCGGTTACGTTTGCGAGATCCGATTCTCCTGCTTCGGTCCGTGAGATGTTAAGGTATTCGGTTTTCTCGCGCATATTGCCTTCGACTTTGATATCGAATGCGACAACATCTTTATCTTCATCGGTCAGTTCGATGAATTTTAGTGGGCGGTGCACATAGAAATATTGACCCGATTCTATTGCGGCATATTGCAGGTAATAACCTTCGCCGCCCGGATTTTGCCTATACATCGTGGTTCCGTTACTGACATTTTCAGAAGCCTTGATGCCAAGTACCCATTTGAGGTTGATTCCACCTTCGGTTTTTCCTTTGCCAAGCGTATAATCGGTTCGGATAACCGCAAAATCATCGGCGGAAACATAAAGCTTCCCGGTGTATTTTGCCTTATTTTTTTTCGGCGTGAATTTCACCACATAAACCAGGTTGTCATCATCCAAAAACGTAGCGCCTTCATACGCATATTCATAAAGCTCCGGCTCTGTAACAAAGTTGAGTTTTGAGCCCTCCAAAAAGCTGTTTTCCATTAGAAATGACGTAAGCTTACCCTTAACCGATGTCAGTTCATTATTGGGCAGCTTTTTATCTTTCTTTTTATAATCTTTTCTTAATGACACCGTATCACGTGAACCGATCCAGCCACTTTTTATGCGATAATATTTCGTTGTGTCGAGATGTTTCAACATGGTCGTGGTAAGCTTTTTCTCGATTTGATCGACCGATGTGCCGCGATTCTCATCAAGCAATTTTGTTGCTTTGACCACATTCAGTTTGGTACCGCTATTTGACGGAACATAGTAATTGCACAACATATCGGTAAACGACAATGGTGGATGTGCGATCATCTTTTTAGTAAATGCGCCAAGTTCAGAATTTGCCTCTGAAAGCCCTTTCTTTGAAAATCCGGTTGATTTCGTGATTTCAATATCCATTTTCTCAGGTTTGAAATGATTTGCTTCGCGTATGAAAAGCACATCTTTTGAAACAGGTACCTGGTTTTTGTAATGCTTTACAAGGTTTTGCTTCACATTTGCCATGATTGTGCCAACGTCGGGCCTTTTGACACTGACATCATCGAGTTCGTACAATGCGGGTTCAAGCTTTACAATATTATTTGCTGAACGTAGCTGGCCGGCGGTTACCTGTCGGGCAACATATCCGATACAGCTGACAAAGATCACGGAATCTGATTCATCCGAAAATGTAAACGACCCTTCCGAGTTCGATACCAGGTTTTCAGTTCCTATTGAGATGTTTGCGAACGGCACGGTCTCACCGGTTTGTGCGTCGATGACTTTCGCTGATGACTGTGCCATCATAAATTGCACACAGCATAAAAGTAATGTGGTAAAAAAATGCTTCATAAATGAAATGCTTATTTTGTTGATGCTAAAGTAATTAAAAATCAATATGGCGAAACAATCGAAATTCCAATTTCCATAACGCTGCCCTGACTATTATGAACGAAATTGTATCAAATTTAAAAGGTTTTGAGATGGTAATTTGTTTAAAATTAAGTATATAAGAAAATTGATACCGTACTTCACAGACTACTTTTCATAAACCCTACACCTACAAAAACGGCGGCGTCAACTGGTATCTAAAAGAAAACAGCACCAGTCCGACTTTGGATTTTATTCCGTACCTGTCGAACATTGCGCTTCGGTACGCTTCAATCGATTTGACCGACAACCCCATGATGTCGGCCATTTGTTCATAGGTCAGTTCGCGTTCATCGCAAACGAGCTTCAGAAATTCGGCTTCACGTGCCGAAAGATTGATTGTGGCTTTTTGTTTTGCACCGGCAAATTCGTCATAGTTTCGGATGCGTTTCAGGATTTCCGATACATTGTTATAGCCAATCTTAATAATATTGTCGATCGCAAACTGCAGTTCGGCGGCAGTACAATTTTTGTGCAGGAAGCCACGTGCGCCATGATGATAGGCCGCGTCGATTATCTGCTCGTCAAAATGCTGCGTGAGCAACAGGACCTTGTATTCCTCGTTTTTTGTTTCGAGTTCACGAAGCACATCGATTCCGTTCATGTTGGACATCGAATAGTCGAGAATGTAAATCTGTGGCGGGTTTTCCAACGGAAGCGCTGCAATGAATTCTTCGCCGCTTTCGAATTCCCGGGTCACCGTATAGGGACCCATTTTCTGGAGCAGTTCCTTGAGTCCCTGCCGGACGATTTTATGATCGTCGATAATGCAGATCGTAGTTTTTTCCATTTCAGTGGTTTTGAGCGACAGTGACAACAGTTCCTTTATCCTGTTCAGATGAAATTTCAACCGTATAATTGATGACCGCGGCACGCTGTCGCATGTTTTGAAGGCCAATCGACTGCCTGCCCTTATGATCCGAATTTACGAAGCCTTTTCCGTTGTCGGCGATTTTCATTATAAAGATCGGTTCCGTTTTGATTTCGATTTCAATTGCATCGGCTTTTGAATGTTTCAATATATTGTTGATTGCTTCCTGAAAAATCCTGTAAAGTACGATTTGCTCGTTCTGCTCAAAGATGCGTTTACTTTCGGAAATATTGAGCTTAACCGATATTTTTCCGTTTTGCTTCAGCCGATCGGCCTCGGAAGCAACAGCTTTTATCAAATCCTGCTGCATCAATAATTGATTGTTAAGCGAATGGCTGATGCGGCGTATCGACTGTGATAGCCTTCCCACAGAGTCGGTCAGCGGCATCAGCATTTGGCCAAGTTCGGGCGAATCGAGTTTTAGATTTTCAATCTGAAAGTTGATGTAAGTGAGTTGTTGCCCGGCATCATCATGCAAATCCTGCGAAATGTTGTTGAGGACCTGTTCCTGGGTTTCGATGATTGTAGTGTTGAGTGACTTCTGGAAGTCGAGGTCTTTTTGGTAGATGACCTTTGTGTAGGTTTTGATTTTGTTGATGTAGAGCTTGACGAGGACTATGCAAAAAAGCACGAGAAGGCTTACGAAAAGTACGCCAATCACAATTCCTAAGGCAATCTCATTCAGACTCATGTAATTTTTTTTCGAAATAAATATAAAAGTTTATCAGCGTATAATACACGATGTTCGCAAAATAGCTGACGAAATCAAAAAGCGTGATAGAATCATAAATGATGATGTCTCGCAATTCTATTGTCCGAAAGCCAAACAGAAAGCTGAAACTTATAAAGAAAAGCACGGGCGAGGCGATAAGCAGGTATTTATTCGACAGAAAATAATTTAGGTTTTCTTTTCGCAATTCGATTGCACTGTCGTAAATGAACAACATTACATACAGTAAAGCACCAACCACGAAGGTGTACGAATTGAAACGATGCATCCCGTCGAGCAGCACGAAATTAAAAATCATGAACGACGTAAATAGCGCAACTGCAACGAGTACTGTGCGACGCCGCCTGGAAACATGATAAAACAAAGCCAACCAAAAGTAGATATTCGCAATAACGTATATCGTCGTATTTAAACGGATCGGCAAATCATTTGCACGCAGTACCAATGACACGATTTCATTTACGACGCTTAAAACGAGAATCGCCAGCAATAGGCAATGTTCGCGTTTACGCTTGTTGAAGCTGACCAGCAGCCAGACAAGCGTAAATGCGACATACATCGACATTAGGGTAATGTACTGCACAGTGAAAGCGACCTTAAAATAACCTTATTCTTGGATCCTGACTAATGTTGTAAAAACGCATCTCACCGACGCTGTCCTTTACTGTAAAAATAACTTTCATTGTTGTTTGTGCGACGTCGTATGATTTTGTGAATTTAAATTCACTGTCATCCTTGAGTTTTAAACTTTGCCGCAGACCCGTGATAAACGGAATTGAGTAAAACGACTCGGTATCTTTAAACGGTTCGAATTTCAACTCCATTTTGTCGTCCACGAAAACAAACCCGATATATTTTTCATAGCATTTGGCGCCATTTTCGGCAATTGCATTTTCTATTTCGCTTAGGGTCATCCTATAGAAATTGATTTCGGTGCTATTTTCTGGATGTCTGCCGGCCATGGTTTGAAAAACGGTTTCAGATTCAATATCATGATAGGTTTCTATGCAGTATTCCAGGTTATTGTCGCATATAAGATGGCCGTTTTCATTAAGCCACTGCTGTACCTCGGCCATATTCAGTCCTTCCATCTCTTTATATAGGTCTTCACAGTCCTCAAGCGAAGTTATTGCTTTTTCGTTAGCACGCACTGTGGTTTCTTCCTTCGTTTTTTTGCAACCGACCACTGTAATTGCAAAAAGGATAAAGATAATTTTTCTCATGATCTAATTATTTGGTTTACTCAAAGTAAACATAAATAATTGAACCGCAATTAGGTAAAACACTAACGGCCGAATATTTTAATTACTGATTTTATAAATTCTAAACCAACCGGCTGTTACGATTTAGGTGAAAAACATTCGTCTGATAGGGTTTTGCCTGTTTCTTACCCGGCAATCAGAAATAACTTTGGAATGTGAGGATAGCGATAAATATCCCTTATGTAGTAGATTCAAAAAATAGGTAAGGCTTGTGGTATTGCTTTTCCTTAAAGGCGGCGGGTGCGAACTTGCCGCTTTTTTTAGTTTATCGCCAAAATAAAAGCACGATTCGTGTTTCTTAAACTGTGAATCGTGCATAAAATGCGATTGTAGGCAAGGTTAATCATTTCCTGTCCTCATTCTCCGGCTCCTGCATTTTTTTCATTTGCTCAGCCTGCATCGGATCGGGGGTAATGTTTCCCAACGTTGTCATTACTTTGTTTTTGAACCCTGAAACAATTTTATCTTTGCCGGCCATCAGCGCATCATAACCATCTTTCGCAACATCGGCAGGATCGGATAAGTCATCGGGATCTGAAACGACTTTGCTTGCATTCATGTCGGCTTTATTGAAGAAATCGGTATCAGTTGCACCCGGCAACAACGCGGTAACGGTGATTTCGGTATCGATGAGTTCAGATCGCAGCGATTCCGAAAAAGAAAGTACATAAGCTTTCGTACCGTGATATACCGCCTGCCAAGGGCCCGGCGCCCGACTCGCTATCGATGCGAGATTCAGGATTTTTCCGCTGTTGCGCTGGCGCATTTCTTTGACGAAATGTTTTGTAAGAATCGTCAGCGATGCTATATTCAAG
>JAEYZX010000140.1 GCA_023427845.1 Bacteroidota bacterium | reverse complement strand
TCTTAACCACATCCAACCGATGGAACGAAGCAGTTTCCAAACAAAACCTCGCGACCGATAGCATTGGAAACCCGTTCACGTATGACTTTTACTTCGGCAACACCGGACTGATCGACATCTTCAAACCCGAAGGCCATGATTGGTTTTGGGACATCTATAAAAACCTCACCAAAAAAGGCGTTTCCGGCTGGTGGGGCGATCTCGGCGAACCTGAAGTCCACCCTTCCGAATTACAACATGCAGCCGGATCGGCCGATGAAGTCCACAATATCTATGGCCACAATTGGGCAAAGCTTGTTTTCGATGGCTATAAAAAAGATTTTCCCGAACAGCGTCCGTTTATTTTAATGCGGTCGGGGTATTCGGGTTCGCAGCGTTTTGGGCTGATTCCGTGGAGTGGTGATGTTAGCCGCAGCTGGGACGGACTCTCAGGCCAACCGGAAATTTCACTGCAGATGGGAATGCAGGGACTCGCGTACATGCATTCGGATTTAGGTGGATTTGCAGGCGACTACCGCGATTCGGAACTATATACGCGATGGCTGCAGTACGGCGTTTTCCAACCGGTTTTTCGTCCGCATGCACAGGAAGAGGTTCCGGCAGAACCGGTATTTTGGGACGAAAAAACAAAAGAACTCGCAAAAAAGGCTATCGAGCTTCGCTACAAACTGATGCCGTACAATTATACGATCGCATTCCAAAACAATCAAAAAGGCACGCCATTGATGCGGCCGCTGTTTTTCGAAGAACCTCAGAATGCCGACTTATTGCAAATAGCGGAGACGTATCTTTGGGGAGACAATCTATTGATATCACCAGTATTATTAAAAGGCGCATCCGAAAAACAAATCTATTTTCCCAAATCGGCGAATTGGTACGATTTCTACAACGATGCCAAATACAACGCCGGTTCAACAGTGAAAATTCCGGTAACGCTCGATCATATCCCGGTATTTGTACGCGGAGGCGCGTTCATTCCGATGGCAAAATTGTTTCAGACGACGGCTGATTATTCAACCGACAATTTAGACTTGCATTTCTGGTTCGACGACAGCGTCAAAACCAGCAGCGGCTTTTTGTATGATGACGATGGGTCCACACCCAATGCTTTCGAAAAAGGTAAATCGGCGCAAATGCGATTCAGAAGCAAACTACTCGATAAAAATTTAGTAATTTTAATCGATTACGACAGTAGTGCAGCATCGGATTCAGCAACAAAAAAGATCAATCTGGTTACGCACAACCTCTCGAAAAAACCACGAAAAGTAATTGTCGGCGACAAAAAGGCGAAGTTCAAATGGAACAGGAAGAACCGCCGGCTAGAAGTCGAATTCGATTGTGCTAGTGATAGTCCGAAAGAAATAAAAATAACACTTTAATGAAAAAACAGCTCTTTTTTATTGCGATACTTTCTGTTTTATTTTGCGGATATGCGAAGGCGCAGCAACCTGCCAGCGCAAAAAAAGCGCCTTTTATCTGGCAGAATGCAACCGTCTATTTTATGCTGACCGATCGTTTCAATAACGGCAGTACATCAAATGACGTGAATTTTAACCGAACGAAAGCACCAGCGCCATTACGCGGGTTTGAAGGCGGCGATATCAGGGGAATCATTCAAAAAATCGATGAAGGCTATTTTGATAAACTCGGCGTAAACGCAATCTGGATGACGCCAATCGTCGAACAAATCCACGACGGCGTTGACGAAGGAACCGGCTTATCATACGGATTTCACGGTTATTGGACGCGCGACTGGACAAAACTCGACCCCAATTTCGGAACCGAAAAAGACCTTGCCGAACTGGTCGAGAAAGCACACGCACGCGGCATCCGAATCATTCTCGACGCCGTAATCAATCATACCGGGCCGGTAACGCAGATCGATACGGTCTGGCCTTCCGAATGGGTCCGCACCGAACCACAATGTACGTATCAGTCGTATGAAACTACCATTCCGTGTACTTTGGTTAAAAATCTTCCGGACATTAAAACCGAGAGCAATGAAGCTGTCGAATTACCGGAATACCTTGTCAAAAAATGGAAATCCGAAGGTCGGTATGACCGCGAGATGAAAGAACTTGACGATTTTTTTTCGCGTACAGGCTATCCGCGCGCACCACGATTCTACATCATTAAATGGCTGACCGACTACATCACCGACTTCGGGATTGACGGTTACCGCGCCGACACAGTGAAACATACAGAGGAATCGGTCTGGGGCGAGTTCAAATCGCAGTGCAACATCGCATTCCAGAACTGGAAACAGAAAAATCCGAAGAAAGTCCTTGACGACAACGATTTTTACCTCATCGGAGAAGTTTATAATTACGGTATCAGCGGCGGAAAGAATTTTGATTTTGGCGATAAAAAAGTCAATTACTTCGACAACGGATTCAACAACATGATCAATTTCGAGTTCAAATGGGATGCGCAAAAAGATTATGAAGTGTTGTTTTCTAAGTATTCCGATAAACTCAACAATGAGCTCGAAGGATACAGCGTCATGAATTATTTATCGTCGCATGACGACGGAGCGCCGTTCGATGCAAATCGCACAAAAAACATTGAAGCCGCTACCAAATTGTTGCTTTCGCCAGGCGTGGCGCAGATCTACTATGGTGATGAAACCGCAAGAAGGCTTGATGTTAAAATGGCTGAAGGCGATGCGAAACTTCGTTCTTTCATGAATTGGGAAGCGCTCGCAGCAAATCCAAAAACCCAGGAGGTATTGGCACATTGGCAAAAGCTCGGAAAATTTCGGAAGAATCATCCCGCAGTTGGCGCCGGAGTCCACAACCGAATTTCGTCGGCACCCTATGTTTTTAGCCGCGGTTATACAAATGGCGATTATTCCGATCGCGTAATTATCGGGATTGATCTGCCCGCGGGCCGGAAAGAAATCCAGATCGCAACACTGTTTAAAAACAATACGGTTTTGCGCGACGCTTACTCGGGAAGGACTGCAACCGTAAAAAGCGGCCGATTGGTGATTGATACTCCGTACAACATTGTACTGCTCGAATTAAAAGAATAATTTCGCGCATGATCAAAATTGCGCACCGGGGCGCCTCGGCATACGAACCCGAAAATACATTGCAAAGTTTCCGAAAAGCGCTTGAAATGAATGCAGACGGAATCGAGCTCGACGTCCACTGCAGTTCCGACGGACAAATTGTGGTAATCCACGATGAAACTGTTGACCGTACCACGATCGGAACCGGCACAGTCAATGCATTAACTTTGGCCGAAATCAAAAGTTTTAGTGGAAATTTAGTTCCGTCACTTTATGAAGTGCTTCACCTGGTTGATCGAAAGGCTTTGGTGAATATCGAATTAAAAGGTGACGGAACTGCTGTTCCCGTGCTCAAAATCATCGAAGATTTTGTTCAGGGTAAGGGCTGGAAATATAAGCAATTTTTGCTTTCGTCATTCAATTGGAATGCTTTGCAACAGGTTCGCGATCAAAACCCGAAAATCCCGGTCGGCGTACTTACCGCAACCGATCTCGATCTTGCAATCGGATTTTCAAAGTTTATAAACGCCGAAACCATTCATCCGTATTTCCACTTACTTGACAAACAAAAAACATTGAAAATGCAGCAGCAAGGATTTGAAGTAATGACGTGGACAGTTAACGAACCCGAAGATATAGAACGTGTAAAATCGTACCATGTAAACGGAATCATAACCGATTATCCCGACCGATTATGACGCAGCACTACGACATACTTATTGTTGGCGGCGGCGCAGCCGGATTCTTTACTGCAATCAATATTGCCGAGCGAAATCCGAAATTCAAAATTGCGATTCTTGAACGCGGTAAAGAAGTGCTCACTAAAGTCAGGATCTCTGGTGGCGGCCGTTGCAATGTGACGCATGCGTGTTTCGAACCAAACGAACTCGTGAAATTTTATCCTCGTGGGGAAAAGGAATTGCGTGGACCTTTTCACCAATTTGCCTCAGGCGATACGATCGAGTGGTTTGAAAAACACGGAGTCGAGTTGAAAATTGAGGACGACGGCCGGATGTTTCCCGTATCGAATTCGTCGCAAACGATTATCGACTGTTTTACGGAATCGGCCAAGCAATTAAAAATTGACGTACTGACAGGCCAAAGTGTGCAGTCTGTTTTTAAAAGCACCGATGTTTGGAAGCTCGACACGCCATCGGCAAAATTCACTTGCGAAAAACTGATAATGGCAACCGGCAGCAATCCTAAAATTTGGGAATTGCTTGAATCGTTCGGACACACCATTGTGCCGCCGGTTCCGTCGCTGTTCACGTTTAACATAAAAGATCCCAGAATCAAGGAACTGCCCGGTGTTTCAGCCCAAGCTACGGTACGGGTGAAAAACACTAAACTGATGGCAAGCGGACCGCTGTTGGTGACGCACTGGGGAATGAGCGGTCCTGCAATATTGAAATTATCGGCATGGGGCGCAAGAACGTTACACGATAAAAACTATCAGTTTCAAATTTTCGTCAACTGGCTCAATGATATCGATACCGAAGATGCGGTTCAGCTATTGAAAGAATTAAAATCCGAACATTCAAAAAAGACCGTTTCCAAAAAATCGCCATTTGATTTTCCAAACCGGTTGTGGGAAAGCCTGGCGCTCGCATCGGGAGTCTTAGCTGAAACTAAATGGGCCGATTTATCGAAAAAACAACTTCAGGATCTCGCGGGTCAATTAACCAATGGCATTTTTCACGTGAATGGCAAAAGTACGTTCAAGGAAGAATTCGTGACTGCAGGCGGAATCGACCTTCGCGAAATCAACTTCAAGACGATGCAGAGCAAGCTTCATGACAACCTCTATTTTGCAGGCGAGATCGTGAATATCGATGCGATTACGGGTGGTTTCAATTTCCAGAATGCATGGACAAGCGGATTTATTGCGGCTTCGCATATTGCCGGAACATAACTGGAACGAAGCATATGTAATTAAGAGGTCACCGCGTGAGCGATTGCAGCGACATCCTTTTGCAGCGACGCAAGGAGCAGCAAAAGATACAGCGGAAAGCGCGACCCTTGGGGCACGCCCAAAATTATCGGTTGAGCCACCAAATGCTGGCATTCAGTGCAAAAGCAAACGCAACCCAAAGCAGGTACGGGATCAGCAGATAGCCCGAGGTTTTGTCGATTTTACTGAATTTGATGTAGGTTTCGTAAATCAGCAGCCATAGGATAATGATTTCGATCAAGGCTAACAGCGGGTTTTTGAGTCCGAAGAACAATATTGACCACAATGCATTAAGCGCGAGCTGAATTCCGAAAAACATCAGCGCATTTTTGACGGTTTCACGTTGGGTGTCGATTTTTGACCAGATGATTCCCGCGGCTATTCCCATCATTATGTACAAAATGGTCCAAACCGGTCCAAAAACCCACGAAGGTGGATTGAATGAAGGCTTTTCTAAAGTAGGATACCAGACATCGTTATTGCTTTCGGTGGCGTAACTCGACAGCCAGCCCACTATCAGGCACAGCGATACGAACTGCGCGATTTTTACGTATTTGTTCATCTTTTTTTATTTAAATTTAAGCATTTCGATTGATAAAGTCGCAACTAAAATTATTTATGCAAGGCAATTTCCCTCGCAACGGGGTATGTCAATTGCTTTTTAAGTGAATTCGCGGCATCAATTTGTAAAACGTATCTTTGCCAAAAGATTTTTATGACAACAGAAAACGATTTTGTTCCTAAAAAATATACTGCAGAGGTTGACAACGGAAGCTTTGAATGGAGCGCGCCAAGCAATATTGCACTCATCAAATATTGGGGAAAAAAGCCGCATCAGATCCCGGCGAACCCATCGTTGAGTTTTACGCTGACCAATTGCAAGACCATCACAAAACTGAGTTTTGAGCGCAAGCCGGATCCGAATGACGAATTTTCGTTCGAACTTATATTTAACGGCGAGCCAAAGGAAAGTTTCAAACCAAAGGTGGCGCGGTTGTTTGAACGAATTCATGCCTATCTTCCATTTTTGACCGATTACCATTTTACAATCGAGACACAGAACACCTTTCCGCACAGCTCGGGAATTGCGTCGTCGGCATCGGCAATGGCCGCGTTGGCGTTAAATTTCATGAGCATCGAAAAAGTATTGCATCCTGAAATGACCGATGAATATTTCTATCGAAAAGCATCGTTTCTAGCAAGGCTTGGTTCGGGAAGCGCGTGCCGTAGCGTTTTGGGGCCCATTGTGGTTTGGGGCGAACATGCCGGGATTGACGGAAGTTCGAATCTGTATGGCGTTCCTTACAAAAAAGAAATCCATCCGGTGTTCATGCATTGTCTTGATGCGATATTGCTTGTCGATAAAGGAGAGAAACAGGTTTCGAGCACGGTGGGGCACGAATTGATGTACGATCATCCTTATGCCGAGACGCGGTTTGCGCAGGCGCACGCGAATCTGTCGAAATTGGATAATGCCATGCAGGAAGGCGACATTTCGGAATTCATTGCCATTGTCGAGAGTGAGGCACTTACTTTACATTCAATGATGATGACCTCGCGTCCGTACTATATGCTTATGAAACCCAACACGCTTAAAATTATCAACCGGATATGGGAATTCAGGCGCGAAACCAATACGCCGGTTTGCTTTACGCTCGACGCCGGCGCAAACGTTCATGTATTGTTTCCCGAAAACGTTAAGGAAAAAGTATTGGATTTCATTGCAACGGATCTTGCGAAGTTCTGCCAGGACGGACAGTACATAGTGGATGAGGTGGGAGATGGAGCGCGTTTAATTAATAATTAACAATTGATAATTGATAATTGATAATTGATAATTGATGGGATTAAAAATAAAGTAATGAAGGAGAACATTATAAGGGTCAGAAGTTTTACCTTTGCTATGAATATTGTTGCACAATATAAAAGGCTGACAAACGATAAAAAGGAGTTTGTTATGTCCAAACAATTACTGCGTGCAGGAACATCGATTGGATCAAATGTTAGGGAGGCCGAACATGCGGAAAGTAAACCTGATTTCATCCATAAGTTATCAATTGCTTTAAAAGAAGCAAACGAAACGGAATATTGGTTAGATTTACTATATCATTCAGATTACATGGATCAAGAAGAATATTCAATTCTGAAATCAAAAAATGAAGAGCTACTGCGGCTACTTACGAGCATCATCATCACATCGAAAAACAAATAATTATTAATTATTAATTGTCAATTATTAATTAAATGAAAGGTCCTCTATTTTACTCAAAAATCCTGCTTTTCGGGGAACACGCGATCAACAAAGGTTCACGTGGGCTTTCGATTCCTTATAACTTCTTCAAAGGCGCGCTTAAGATGAGCGGCAGCGATACCGACGAAGCCAAAAAATCAAACGCCAGTCTGCGACGGTTTGTATCGCATCTTCAAAACATACAGATCGAAGAACCTGAGTTGGTGACATTCGATCTTGAAGCGCTCAATGCCGATGTGGATGCGGGAATGTATTTTGATTCGAGCATTCCGCAAGGATACGGAATTGGAAGCAGCGGCGCGCTTGTGGCGGCGATTTATGACCAATATGCAAACGATAAGATTACGGTTCTTGAAAACCTGACGCGTGAAAAACTTTTGAAATTAAAGCAGATTTTTTCAAAGATGGAATCGTTTTTCCATGGCACGAGTTCAGGCCTGGATCCGTTGAACAGCTATCTCAGCATTCCGATCCTGATCAATTCGCACGACAATATCGAAGCGACCGGAATTCCGACGCAAAGCCTCTCGGGAAAAGGGGCAGTGTTTTTGCTCGACAGCGGAATGGTTAAAGAAACGGCTCCGATGGTCAGCATCTTCATGGAAAACCTCAAGGACAAAGGCTTCCGCGCGATGGTTAAAAATCAGTTCGTAAAGTATACCGATGCCTGCATCGAGAATTTCCTCCACGGCGACGTGAAATCGTTGTTTACAAATACCAAGGAACTTTCAAAAGTGGTGCTTAACAATTTTAAGCCGATGATCCCGGAGCAATTCCACGGCATCTGGCAAAAGGGAATCGACACCAATGATTACTACCTGAAACTTTGCGGATCAGGCGGTGGCGGTTACATTCTCGGTTTTACCGAAGACCTCGAAAAAGCCCAGGAGTCATTGAAGGACTACAAGTTGGAAGTGGTTTACCATTTCTAGACAAGGCACTACAGCAGCGGTAGTTCCTGGACCTACTATCTGGAACCCTACCTGCGCCCTGCACCCTAACCCAATACCCTACACCAAGAGATGCTCAGCAGAAAGAACAAACTCCTTGTAATGAAAATTATCAGTTTGCTTTCTGTCGTGCGCGGTTATAATATTCCCGTTATCATTCTCGCGCAGTACTTATCGGCTATATTTATCCTGGCACCTGAAGTTCCTGCGCTTAAAGTCGTTTTGGATGTCAATTTGTTTCTGATCGTACTCGCTTCTTCACTTACTATTGCGTCGGGCTACATTATCAACAATTTTTACGACAGCAAAAAAGACCTGATCAACAGGCCGCAAAAATCGATGCTCGATCGGCTGGTGAGCCAAAAAACGAAGCTGTACGTCTATTTTTCACTAAATTTTCTTGTTGTTTTTATTGCGGCGTTTGTTTCATGGCGGGCGGTGCTGTTTTTCTCGGCATACATTTTCCTGATATGGTTTTACTCGCATAAAATCAAAAAGTTTGTCGTAATCGGAAATGTCATGGCCGTGCTGATGGCAATCCTTCCGTTTTTTGCGATTCTGTTTTATTACAAGAATTTTTATGAAGTTATTTTCGCACATGCATTTTTCCTGTTTTTACTGATGCTGATACGCGAAATGGTCAAAGACCTCGAAAACCTGATTGGCGATCTCGCGAGTGGCTA
>JAEYZX010000120.1 GCA_023427845.1 Bacteroidota bacterium | reverse complement strand
CGACAACATTATCAAGGTCACTAATTCTGATCTGTACGACGTTGCATCGCTGACCAAAATTGTTGCGACGCTTCCCAATGTAATGCAACTATATGATCAGGGAAAAGTGAATATGAATACCGAACTTGGCGCGATGATCCCATTATTTGAGAACAGCGATAAAAAGGACATCAAATTCAAGGAATTCATGTCGCATTACGCAAGGCTTCAGCCATGGATCCCGTTTTATAAAGCAACACTTGATACTGCAAACCGGCCTTCCGAAAAATATTATCGAAAGACTTTTGAACCCGGATTCACTACGCAGGTTACCGAGAATCTGTTCATCCGCGATGATTATCGCGATACGATCATGAGTCAAATCGCCACAAGCAGGCTATTGCCGAAAAAGGAATATAAGTACAGTGATTTTACGTTTATTATCCTAAAAGAATATCTTGAAAATACGACGGGTATGCCATTTGACAGTTTGACCTACCGTAATTTTTTCAGACCGCTAGGAATGAATAATTCGATGTTCAATCCGCTGCGGAACGTTGATGTGAGCAGGATTCCGCCAACAGAACTCGATACGTATTTCCGACATCAAAAGATTCAGGGATACGTTCACGATATGGAAGCCGCGATGGAGGGCGGGGTTGCCGGTCATGCGGGCCTGTTTTCAAATTCGATGGACGTTGCCAAGATGATGCAGCTTTATCTTCAGCAGGGTAACTATGCGGGGCGCCAATATTTTTCTTCGAAAACTTTCAATGATTTCAACACCTGCCATTTCTGTAAGGAGGGTAACCGCCGCGGCCTCGGATTGGACAAGCCGCAACTTCGGGGTCAGGCCGGACCAACGTGTGGCTGCGTATCGCCTGCAAGTTTCGGACATACCGGTTTTACCGGAACAATGGCTTGGGCAGATCCCGTAACCGAAATCGTTTATGTGTTTCTAGCAAACAGGACCTATCCAAACAGTGAAATCAATACATTATCGAAGGAAAATATAAGGGAAGATATCCAAAAGGCAATCCATGACGCGATTACCGACAATGATGCCGTGAAATAGCCGTCATTTAGTACTTACCGGTTGACCGGTTCGATGCGGCTTTATTTCCGTAAATTCATACATTAAATTTTTTTCATGAAAATAGCTATCGTTTGTTATCCTACATTTGGCGGAAGCGGAGTTGTGGCAACCGAGTTGGGATTGGAACTTGCACGTCGTGGGCATGAAATCCATTTCATCACCTATAGCCAGCCCGTGAGATTGGCATTGCTGAACCCGAATGTACACTATCACGAGGTTAATGTTCCTGAATATCCGTTGTTTCATTACCAGCCGTATGAACTTGCACTTTCGAGCAAGCTTGTCGATATGGTTAAGTTGTATAAAATAGAACTGCTGCACGTTCATTATGCGATTCCGCACGCTTATGCGGGTTATATGGCACAACAGATGCTGATGGATGAAGGTATCCGGATTCCGATGGTCACTACCCTGCACGGAACCGATATAACGCTTGTGGGCAACCATCCGTTTTACAAGCCTGCGGTAAGTTTCAGTATCAATAAATCGGATATAGTAACATCGGTATCGAAAAGTCTTCGCGACGATACGTACAAACTATTCAACATCACCAATGAGATTCATGTTATCCCGAACTTTATAGAGCTGGACAAGAAGTCGGTTGACGCCGGTTCTGCGTGCCAACGTTCGGTGATGGCAAAAGAAGATGAGCGCATCATAACGCATATCAGTAATTTCAGAAAGGTAAAGCGTATTCCCGATGTGATCGAGATATTCAATAAAGTTCAAAAGCACATCCCATCAAAACTGATGATGGTTGGTGACGGACCTGAAAAGGAAATTGCGGAACGCATGTGTCACCAATACGGGATTTCCGATAAAGTAATATTTTTCGGAAACAGTAACGAAATTGACAGTATCCTTAGCAAAACCGATTTGTTTCTTCTTCCATCGGAAACCGAAAGTTTCGGACTTGCAGCGTTGGAGGCGATGGTGTGGAATGTTCCTGTCATTTCAAGTAATTCAGGCGGACTCCCGGAAGTCAATATCGACGGAGTGTCTGGTTACCTTAGCGATGTAGGGGATATAGAATCTATGGCCGGGAATGCAATCCGGATATTAAAGGATGACGCTACGTTGGCTCGGTTTAAAAAAGATGCCTTTTCAGTAGCCAAGCAGTTCGATATCAATGCAATATTGCCTTTGTATGAGGCGTTATACTTAAAAGCCTTAAATAGTCATCAATGAAAAAATACGCGGCATTACTAACCATTTTCCTAATTGCTTCCTGTGCGCCGAAAGTAGTGAAATCCACCGGCCCGAAACCACTTTATGAGGTACTGACGGTACAGGGCCATGGAGGCGCGAACATTCGTTTTTATGAAATATTAAGTGAGCCGGCAGAAATCAAAATGTTATTGGCCGACGAAAATCTTAAAGACAAAATCAATTCTGACGATACTGCGACTGCAAATTTCATAATCCTGAGCATGGGCGAAATGCCAACATCAGGTTACGCGATCGATATTGCAAGTGTGGAAGAATTAACCGACAAAATAGTGGTGACAATAAAAGATGTAAATCCGGAACCCGGCGCTATGACCGCTTCGGTGATAACGCATCCCTATACCGTAGTTAAAATCAATTCAAAGAAACCAATTGAGATAAAATAAAAAAATCCCGGCTTTTCAGTCGGGATTTTTTATGATTCAGCTTAAAATGTAAACCGGATACCTAACGCGATGTCAGGGCCAAAGCTGTCAAAATCGCTTCTGTCATCTGCAAAATACAATTCCGGACGAAGGTCTAACGATATTTGTAAAGGAATGTCGAAAACATATTCAATTCCGATGTCACCTGCTACAAGCAGGAAGGTCCCACTTTCATCATCATCGTCCCATCCCGGAGGAAGGTCACGATTGTACTTCCACGAACCAACTCCGGCCCCAACACCTGCATACCAGTTGAATCCACCATCTATATTCCATACCCATTGGTAGAGACCTACCAGTTTCATCGCATCATAATTACGACTGTCGCGCCATCCAAGATCGAGCTCAAGCCGATTATTGTCGCCTAATGCCCGTTGGTAGGAAATTTCCCCTCCAAAGCCATCGTTGTCTCCAATCCTTAAACCTAAAGCGTTTTTACGAATCTCCTGGGCTTGAGCAGTGAATGCTAATCCAAGTAGCATTACCGCGGTTAAAATTAGTTTTTTCATAAAAATTTAATTGTTTTAGTATAGACCAAATTTAACATTTATAAACTGCGAACTATTAACGCCTTATACAAATATTAACATAAAGTTTTATGAAATCTTTATAGGAATGCTGCTATTCAACTACATACATATCTAAGAACTCTTCCTGCAATTCGGTTGCCGAGGAAGGAATAGGTAAACTTCCACCCGGAAGATCTTCAAGCTCATAACTTAAAACAGTGTGTGTATACACCATACCGATATCTTTTGCGAAATAGCTTGTAGAAACAACGACATCTTGGGGCGCCAGTATCTGGATGGTAACCGGAAAACCAAAATCATCATTTATAGTTTCGACCGAAACATTCAATACCATTTGCACCGACTTCACATCGGAATACGTATCACCATTTGGTGTAGTATAACTC
>JAEYZX010000029.1 GCA_023427845.1 Bacteroidota bacterium | reverse complement strand
GAACATAAGCTGTTTTAAGGTTAAATATAAGAAAAAAGGGCATCGACTTTTTTTTTATGTTGTTCAAGATTTCTTCCATCACCTCTTTCACGGACGCCTTTTCAAACTTCCAGAGGATGTGCATGATATCTTCCTCTTTATTAGTTAATTTTTGCATAGTTCTTATTTTTTGGGCGTTGCCAAAGCGATCATGTGCCTGCATAGTATGATGTGACCGCCGCTTTGGCCGGGCTTTACGCAGTGCGTGGCACTTTGCTTCAATCCCTAACGTACAACAAACGCTTATAACTATATTTCTAGTTAAGCGACTAAAATTATGGTTTTTTATCAAAAAGATTTGATTTAAAGAGTTTTGTGACAGAAAGTTACTGCTTCGAGTCGAGTTGTTTCATTAAGTAAACGGTGCATGCCGCTGCGATCAGGCCCAGAAATCCCATGATGAACCAGTTCGTTTGGTACCCGAAATGCGCTATGAGTTCCATACCCGATTTTGAACTCATAATATGCGCCAGGCTAAAGCTCATCGTATAAAGTGCCATATAGCGGCCTTCGTGCCCGCGCGGGGCGCGTCCCATCGCAAATGAGTTCGAGAACGGAAATGCAAACATTTCCCCAAAAGTGATAAATAAAATGCTGATGATCAATATGCCTGCCCAACCGTTAATCAGCAACAGGAAAAAACTGGCCGACATCAACAGTGCGCCCCAAAGTACGATCCGCAGCCTGTCGACATGTGTACGCTCAAAATAACTGACGATCGGCATTTCAAGGAAGAATATAAGCAAACCATTCAGCGTCATCAATAGTCCGGTCTCGAATGCCGTTAATCCGAATTGTTCGTGATGATAGAGTGGAAGCGTGGTAAAAATCTGGAAAAAAATCATCGCGGTAACAAAGCTGATGAACAGGAATATCCAAAACGGCTTGTCCTGAAACACCGATTTTTGAGTTGTGTCGGCAGTCGTTGTACCGGTAGCGTGCGATTGCTTCTTTTCCTTTACCAACATCGCGAATATCAAAATCGAAACGATGCATGAAATACCATCGGCCCAGAAAAGTCCCTTATATCCGATTCCCATAATCACAAGGCCTCCCAACGCCGGACCTGCCGCAAAACCCAGGTTTACCGCAAGCCGTACCAATGTGAGCGCACGAGTCCGGTTTTCGGGTTTCGCATAAACTCCCAATGATACAAACATTGCAGGACGGAACATGTCGGCAATCACCATTATCGAGAACATCGCGATGCAAAGTCCGACGAATGTCGTTATGTACTGAATCGCAAAGAACAACAGTCCGCTTGTAAACAAACTAAAAACCATCACACGATAGAAACCGATCTTATCCGAAAGTTTTCCGCCCAGCCACGAACCTAGCATCGATCCCGCGCCAAAAGCGACCATGACCCAGCCAACCTGGCTATAAGTAAAATGTAAATCTTCTTTGAGGTATTTCGAAAGGAACGGCAGCACCATCGTTCCGGCACGATTGATAAAAGTAATGAGCGTCAGAATCCATATTTCCCGGCTGAAGCCTTTGAAATTATTGACATAGCGTTGAAAAGCAGCTCGAAGCATTTGGTAGATTGTGGCTGCAAATTTACAAACTTACCGAGGTTAATTTGCACTTATCGGTTTATTTTGACAAGCCTTCGCAATACTTTTCGTTATTTTTGTCCAAACAATTCCCATGAGATATTTTTACGTCATAGTATTTTTGATTTCTGCAGTTTCAGGTATCGCACAGATCCCATTCGACAGGCAATCGGTACTTGATTTTCAGCACGATCTGAATGCCGATTTCAAAAATACCGATAAGAGTCCGTTGCCTAAAAATGACCTCGCAGGTTTTTCGGGGCTCGATTTTTTTGCGGCCGATTCGACTTTTTTTGTAAATGCAAAATTTATCCGTACTCCCGATGCGAAACCTTTTGAAATGCAAACTACAACCAACAGGCTTCCTGTTTACGTCGTCTATGGCACGCTTCATTTCGAGCTTCACGGAACGCCATGCAAATTGAATGTATATCAAAACGTTGCGTTTGCTGACAAACCGGGTTTTGAGGATTCCCTTTTTCTGCCGTTTTCCGATTTGACCAATGGCAATGAAACGTATATCGGCGGGCGTTATATCGATGTGAAAATTCCAAATGGCAATACGATGGCGATCGATTTCAATAAAGCATACAATCCGTATTGTGCGTATAATCCGCGGTATTCGTGTCCGAAGATCCCGCTTGAGAATGATTTGCAGGTCGAAGTAAAAGCCGGCGTAAAAAAATACCACGACTGATGGCGATGGTCAATCTCCATACGCACAGTTATTCGGCAAGGGCGGATTTGTTGGAGATAGTGAACCAATATCCGCACGAATTTGACAAGACAATCCCCAATTATTCGATCGGGATTCATCCGTGGTACATACAGCAGGACCGCCTCGAAAAGGATTTCGAAATTTTGGAATCAAAACTGCAGACTACCGAATGTCTTGCGGTAGGCGAATGTGGATTGGACAAAAGGATTGAAGTGCCGCTTGCATTGCAGATCGAACTTTTTGAGCAGCAGTTAAGGTTGGCGGAGAAGTACCAAAAACCGGTCATCATACATTGTGTCGCTGCATTTCAGGAATTGATTGCATGCACGAATAAGTTGAAAGTAACTGTTCCGGTCGTAATCCATGGCTTTTCAAAAAAGTTGCAGCTTGCCAACGATCTCCTGTCACATGGGTTTTATTTGTCGTTTGGAAAATACCTGCTTCGCAATCCGGAGCTTGAATCGGTATTTACTGCGGTTCCAAACAATCGCATCTTCCTTGAAACCGATTCGGTCCAGGAGGATATAACCGAGGTTTATTCGCTTGCGGCCAGGTACAAAGGAATCACCGATGTTGAAATGGAACAGATTATAGAAAAAAATTACAATATGGTTTTTGATACAAAATTGAAATAATTATATGGCTGAATGGACTGAAAGAGCAGAATTGCTGATTAAAAAAGAAGGGCTCGACAAGCTCAAAAATTCAAATGTGCTGATTGTGGGTGTGGGCGGAGTAGGTTCGTTTGCAGCCGAATTCATCGCGCGGGCTGGAGTCGGTAAAATAACAATTGTAGACGGTGACGTTGTTGATATTACAAACATAAACAGGCAGTTGCCGGCTTTGCATTCAACCGTTGGTTTGCCAAAGGTTGATGTGGTTGGCGCCCGGCTGCTGGATATCAATCCGGAATTGAAACTGACCAAAATCACCGAATTTCTATCGCCTGAACGAGCTTTGGAGATCGTTTCCGACGAGTATGATTATGTGGTTGACTGCATCGACAGCATCACGCCAAAATTGAATTTGATGATCTCGGCCAAGCGAAAGAAAATCAAAATCATCAGCAGCATGGGCGCCGGCGGAAAAATGGAAGCTGCCAAAGTCAAGGTCGCCGACATCAGCAATACCCAAAACTGTTTTCTTGCAAAAGCGATTAAAAAACGGCTCAAGGAAGTCAAGATCGATAAGGGTATTAAAGTGGTGTTTTCATCGGAAATCCAGGATGAAAGCAGTCTGAAAACCACCGATGGGAAAAACTTCAAAAAATCGTTTTACGGAACAAATTCGTATATGCCGGGATTATTCGGACTTTACGCTGCCGAAACTGTAATACGGTATTTGATTAAAAATGACGCGGAATGATTTCAACTGTGATTTTTGATATGGACGGCGTAATCGTCGATACCGAACCCGTTCATTATTATGCATATCAACAGCATTTTAAACAATTGAATATCGAAGTTTCGGATGAATTGTATGCGACATTCACCGGCAATTCGACGCGGAATGTGTATCAACGACTTAAAGAGCACTTCGGACTAACCGAGGAGGTCGAAAAGCTGATCGACATCAAACGTGCGATTTTCAACGATGCTTTCGATAACAAAGAAGACTTCTTCCTGCTCGACGGAGTTGAAGCGCTTATTAAAGACCTTCATTCTAACGGGATGCAGTTGGTTTTGGCTTCATCATCGGCGAAGGTAACGATCGACCGGATTTTCAAACGCTTTGACTTGTACCAATATTTTAGTCATATCGTCAGCGGTGAGGAATTTCCGAAATCGAAACCACATCCTGCGATTTTTCTAAAAGCTGTTGCACTTTCGGAAACGCCTCCGCAAAATTGTATTGTGATTGAAGACAGTACCAATGGGATCAGGGCTGCAAAAGCGGCAGGTTTGTACTGCATCGGGTACGACAGCGAACACTCGAAGTTTCAGGACCTGACCGAATCAGATCAGATCGTAAAGCATTTTTCGGAACTCAACTTTCAAAATATCCGGCAAATTAATCCATAGCACCGTATAAGGCCAGTTTATAAGCGGTCAGACATCGTTCGCGCGCGAATTTGTGTTCGACCATTGGTGGCGGATAATTGAGCGTATCAATTTCGGGAACCCATTTCCGGACGTACTTTAGATCTTTGTCGAATTTCCTGACCTGTTCCGCAGGATTGAAGATTCTAAAATAGGGCGCCGCATCAACGCCACTTCCTGCTGCCCATTGCCAGTTCCCGACATTTGACGCCTGTTCGTAATCGAGCAATTTCAACGCAAAATACGTTTCACCCCAACGCCAGTCGATAAGCAGATGCTTGCAAAGGAAACTCGCAACGATCATTCTCACGCGGTTGTGCATGAAACCTGTAGCGTTCAGTTCGCGCATTCCGGCATCTACAATCGGATAACCTGTGTTCCCCTCGCACCAAAGACGGAATTCCTCCTCATTGTTGCGCCATTTTACTTCGTCATATTTAGGCCGGAAACTACTGCGTACCGTATTGGGAAAATGCCAAAGGATTTGCATAAAGAATTCCCGCCAGATCAACTCGTTTAGAAATGATTCGTGTTTGAGCGCCATGTCCACAATTTTTCGGATGCTTACCGTGCCAAACCGCAAGTGGACGCCGAGTTTTGAAGTTTGATCAAATGCCGGGAAGTTGCGGGCGGAATCGTAATTTTCGATAATTGCTTTCGTGAATTGCAGTTCCGGAAACTGTATAGGTGAAGCACTGAACCCGATATCGATATGCGATTTAAACGGAAACGAATGCGCGGCAAAATTGCCAGGCAGCGATTCCGATTGATAGATGCTCAGTTCCGTCTCGAGCTTTTCCTTCCATTTTTTCGAATATGGCGTAAATACTACATACGGCTGACCATCGGGTTTGACGATTTCCGATTTTTCAAAAATGACATGGTCTTTAAAATCTCGTACCGCAATTCCGTGCAATGACAACAACTTACCAATGGCGGCGTCACGTTTAACCGCATACGGTTCATAGTCGCGGTTGAAAAACACGGAATCAATCCGGCAAGATGTTACCAGATTGGAAAATACTTCAGTAGGTTCACCATGAAATACTGCAAGTGAAGTATTATATTTTTTCAAATGCGACTTGATTTCTTTCAGCTTTTCCGCAATAAAATTCACACGCGCATCATCTTTCGGCAGATCCGACAGAATATTTGTATCGTATATGAAAACCGGTAAAACCTTTCTGCCGTTGTTCAATGCATGGTAAAGTGCAATGTTGTCATCAAGCCTCAGATCGCGTCTGAACCAGAATATATTTATGGCGTCTGAATGATTTTCAATCATACTTAAAGATACAAATTGAGTCCGCCTGCTCAGAGATGAATCCGCTCACATTAAGGAAATATTAACACATTGCAGATTTATGAAGTCGTAAATTTGGTGAAATAACAAAACCATTCAATATGAAAAAATTTATTCTTGCACTTGCTGTAATAGCTATGTCTATATCTGCCGATGCACAAGTAAGAACGCCACAGGCTAGTCCGCGCGCCGTTGTTAAACAAACTGTTGGACTGACTGAAGTCGAGATTGAATACTTCCGTCCAAGTGTGAAGGGGCGTACAATTTTTGGTGATCTGGTTCCATTTGGAAAGATGTGGCGTACCGGTGCCAATGGAAGTTCTGTAGTATCATTCAGTGAAGACGTTACAATAGCGGGAAAAACACTTAAGAAAGGAAAGTATGCAATTTTCGCTACTCCGCGTGCCGACAATTGGGAAATCGCATTTTACACCGATACCGATACCTGGGGAATTCCAGATCAGTGGAATGAAGCCAATGTTGCACTAAAAACTAATGCAAAGCCGCAAATGCTTGACAGAAATGTAGAATCGTTTACGATTGGGGTAAATAATATCACGAATGATGCTGCCGATTTGGAGATTTCATGGGAAAAAACTTTGGTTCCGATCCGTTTTGAAGTTCCAACGCATACAGCTGCAATCGCGAGCATTGAAAAAGTATTGGCCGGCCCGACAGCGGGAGATTACTTCGCATCAGCACAATATTTTTATCAGTCGAATGGCGACATGAACAAGGCGTTGAACTATATGAACAAGGCGCTTGAATTGAGTAAAGACAAGCCGTTTTATTTCTATCGTCAAAAATCACTAATCCAGGCAAAAATTGGCGATAAAAAAGGCGCTATCGAAACTGCCAAACTATCGCTTGCAGCAGCTCAGAAAGCCAACAATGCCGATTATGTGAAGATGAATCAGGATAGCATTAAGGAATGGTCTAAATAAACCGTTCATTTATTGATTGAAAGCGCTCCTTTTGTGGGAGCGCTTTTTTTATGCCAGTAATTTTTCTTTTCGGAAGATTGTTGCCTGAAGCAACATTGAGAGCAGGATGGCCAGCATTGCTCCGATGAAGTTCAGCCAAAGGAAACTGACTATGTCGAGGTAATAGATATAGAAAATCGTGAGCTGGCTGATTACCGCGCCTGTGAAAATAGCTTGTGCACGTACGTATTTGATATAGAATCCTACGAGGAATATTCCAAGCACCGTCCCATAAAAAATAGAACCAATGATATTTACCAATTGGATTAGATTTTCAAACAATGTGGCGACGCATGCGAATCCGATTGCGATCAGTCCCCATAACAACGTAAAGAATTTCGTCGCGTTCACATAATGTTTTTCCGATCGAATGCCTTTGATGTTTCGTTTGTATATATCGATTGAAGTTGTAGATGCGAGTGCGTTTAAACCGGAAGCGGTCGAGGACATTGCGGCGGAAAAAATCACGGCCAGCAACAATCCGATCAATCCCTGGGGAAGATAATTCAAAATAAAATGAAGGAAAACGTAATCTTTATCGTTTGTTTCCGCTTTTCCGTCTGCTTTCGATATCAGTACACGGGCTTCTTCGCGCAGGTCCTTTTCTTTTGCCGAAAGCGCAATCAGTTGTTTGCGTAGGATCGGGTTGTCGTAATTCTGGTTCAGGTGATCCATGTAAAGCAAATTGAATTCTTTTTTCTCTTCACTTAGTACCGAGAGCTGATTTTCCAATTCGTTGTACTGCTCTTTGTAAATCGATTTGTCGATTACGATTTTATTGTTAGGGTTAAAATTCAGCGGAACCGGATTGAATTGAAAGAATACGAAGACCATTACACCGGTCAGCAAGATGAAAAATTGCATCGGTACCTTCAAAAAACCGTTCATTATAAGTCCCATTTGACTTTCACGGATTGATTTTCCTGAAAGATATCGGCCAACCTGCGACTGATCGGTTCCAAAATACGATAACATCAAAAAGAAACCACCTGTGATTCCGCTCCAAAAGGTATATCGTGTTTCAGGGTCGTATGAAAAGTCTACGATATTCATTTTGTCGTTCGCACCGGCAATCTGCAGCGCGTTAGTGAAAGTCATATCGTTTGGCAAATAATGCAGAATCAGAAAAAACGTCACAAACATGCCCGACATGATCACGAACATTTGCTGCTTTTGCGTCACATTTACGGCTTTTGTTCCGCCTGAAAAAGTGTAGATGATTACCAATATTCCGATGATTATGTTCAGAAACGTCAGATTCCAGCCTAAGAGCGACGACAATATTATTGAAGGCGCGTAAATGGTAAGGCCGGTTCCGAGCCCGCGTTGAAACAGGAACAATAGCGAAGCCAGCGACCTGGTTTTCAAATCGAATCGCTGTTCGAGGTATTCGTAAGCGGTAAAGACCTTAAGGCGTTGATAAATCGGAATAAACGTAAGACAGATCACGACCATCGCAATTGGCAGTCCGAAGTAGAACTGTACAAACCCCATTCCGTCGTGGTAGGCCTGGCCCGGCGTTGATAGAAACGTGATTGCGCTTGCCTGCGTTGCCATTACAGATAAACCAACGGTCCACCATGGCGTTTCGTTATTGCCAAGGATATAATCTTCAACGTTTTTGCTTCCGCGGGTCTTGTAAACACCGTACACCACAATGAAAAGCAGCGTCAGGCATAAAATAATCCAGTCGAGTTGCTGCATGGTTACGAATAAATTTGCATCAGAAAATAAAAAATCAGTATATACAGCATGTTAGACAACAATACCCAGGTATAGCTGCGTTTCCAACCCGATGAATTTTTTTCAGACATCTTATTTTAAGGTTTTTTGTTGCGATATCAAGTTTGCCATCAGTCGGAATGCCCCCGGTACTCCTTCCGGAAGTTCCCTGAAAAAGCTAAGGCCGGTATAAATATAGCGTCCTTTACCGTGCTGGGCGACAAGCAGTGCGCCTTTTTTGAGCGATTCACCTTTATCGGCCGATGCGATAAGCGGAGTAAACTGATCACCCCACTGGTTCGGATAGTAGAGTCCTTGTTCCTGTTTCCATCCATGGAAGTCGGCAGGAGTAATTTTATTTGGATAATTCAGCAGCGGATGTGACGGTTCAAGCAATTGCACTTCGGCGTTCTCTTCAGTTACACGTTCGCGCGAAATCTTTAGTGGGTAAGGGGCTATGTCGGGTGTCACCAAATCACCCAAAGTGTTGTATTGCACGATCATCGTATTTCCTTCACTGACAAAATCAAAAAGTATTTGTTGTTTATAAGCCAGATCCTGTAACGTATTGTAGGCGCGGATACCCGTCATAACAACGTCAAATTCGGCGAGTTTTTCTTTGGTTATTTCGGTGGCAGTAAGCGGGGTGACACTATATCCCATCTGTGCGAGCGACTTCGGAATTTCGTCACCTGCGCCCATGATATACGCAATGCGTTCATTTCCGGTCTTGATGTCGA